>CAKZZH010000071.1 GCA_937885345.1 uncultured Lachnospiraceae bacterium
CGCGGGGGAAACGGAGTCTGAGACCGAGCCGCCTTCTTATGCCATTGCGGTTAACAACGGTACGTCATATAACGCTTCGTGGGGAGCGATTACAAGCGCCCACGCGGGTGATACGGTAATCATCAAAGCTAATGCCATTGGCGGCGTATCTTTCAGTTACTGGAGCGTTGAAGCGGGCGGCGTAAGTGTTGAACATAGTGCAGAGACCGCATTTGTAATGCCGGCCGCAAATGTCAGCGTAACCGCACATTATGCTGCGGCTGTCAGCGTTGAAGCAACCAAGGGTGGAAACGCTTCCGCTAATATTACGGTTGCCGAGCCGGGTACAACGATCACTCTTTCTCAGGTTGCATCCGAAGGCTATGAATTCAAGGGCTTTACAATTACAAGCGGTAATACCGAACTTACGGGTAACTCTTTTATCCTTCCCTGGGGAAATGTTACCGTTAAGGCTGAATTTGAGGCAATTCCCTATGATATCACGACATCGGTAAGATATGATTCCGAGCCCAATACAGTGAAGGTGGTCGAATACATCAAGTCTCTTACAGGCGAGGATGAGGTTATCCCCGGAACAGTCAAGGTCAGTGAGAACCCTTCAACCATCGATACCAGGATCACTCTTACCGCCACCGCAAATGACGGATTTGCATTTAGAGAGTGGGTTACCAAGGAAGGCGGCATAACCGTTTCCAAGGACAATACTTTTACAATGCCGGCATGCGATGTAGCTGTGGAGGCGCTTTTTACCGCGGCTAAGTACAGCATCAGTGTCGAGACTTCGCCGGGAGGAAAAGCTAATGCCGCACCGGATCTTGCTATCTACGGTGATGCCGTACTGCTTTTTATGCAGCCAAGCAGCGGCTATGAGGTTGAATCATACGGCGATGCGGACGGCGGACTTGATATAAGCGACTCGCTTACATTTGTTATGCCTGCGAAAGATGTTACGATCAATGTAGAATTTAAGCTGACTGAAGAAGAAGAGATCAACAGTACCGAGGAGTTCGGTCTCAGATTTACCGACGGTACGCTTGTTACCGATTCTTTCGAACTTAAGGAACTTCCACTTCAGCTCTTTGTGTTTTCCAATGTGGACAAGAATTTTACATCGGCCACCTTTGACGGTAAGGCGCTCGGTTCTGACAGCGTCAGTGTCAGCGACAGCATATATACGGAGGATGCCTCAAGTGCGAACGGCGGTTATTACAGAACCACGGTTCAGGTAAGAAAGGAATATTTCGATCAGATAGGTAACGGCTCGCATCAGCTTGTTCTTAATTTTGACGACGGCTCCAGTCTTAACGCGATATTTACGACATCTTTTAAGTCCACACAGTTTAACTGGGTTATCCCTGCCGCGATCGGCGGCGCCGTACTTATAATCGGCGTGGCTGTTGCAATCTTTTTGATCCGCAAGAAGAGAAGAAGATGGTAAGTATTTTACGCTGTAGTAAAATGGCTGAAAAAGGGGCATAAATACATCACAAAAAGATTGATAAAAAATTGACAATGCAATGTTATAATGATAGAATAAGTAAGCAGTGTTGGCTCTTATGTGGGCTTACCGGCTGCGGGAAGGCGTATTCGTATGATAGCGGTGTATCCGGGTAGTTTCGACCCTGTAACTTTGGGACATTTGGACATAATCACAAGAACTTCACAGATTGCTGATAAACTCATTGTCGGCATTCTGGTTAACAACAACAAACAGCCTATGTTTACAATGGATGAGCGCCTTATGATGCTTAATGAAACCGTTAAGGGTATTCCCAATGTCGAGGTGCAGACCTTCGAAGGAATGACGATCGATTTTGCAAGGCAGAACGGTGCCAAGGTCATAATCAGAGGTCTCCGCGTTATATCGGATTATGAGTCGGAGATGCAGATCGCTCAGGTTAACAGAAGCCTGGATGATTCGATTGAGACGCTTTTTATGGCGACAAGTCTTGAACATTCGTTCCTTAGCTCCACAATTGCGAAGGAAGTCGCCTATTATGACAGAGAAGTTGAGAAACTTGTTCCCAAGATCGTTGCCGACAAATTCAGAGAGAAATTCGGCACAAAGCGTTAAATCCGTAATGGCTGATAGGACATAGCGCCCTGACACTATGATTTCGTAAGTTTTTTATTCTTAAAATACATATTTTACACAATTTCAAGGAGGTCATTTAAATGGCAAAGAAAGTCGTTTTAGCTGGCGCTTGTCGTACAGCAATCGGTACTATGGGTGGCTCACTCAGTACAACACCGGCCGCAGAGCTCGGTGCATTAGTTATCAAGGAAGCTCTTAAAAGAGCAGGAGTTCCTGCTGACCAGGTTGAGCATGTTTACATGGGATGTGTCATTCAGGCCGGACTCGGACAGAATGTTGCCCGTCAGGCATCTATCAAGGCCGGACTTCCTATCGAGACTCCCGCAGTTACGGTTAACGTAGTATGCGGTTCGGGTCTTAACTGTGTTAACATGGCTGCTCAGATGATCCAGAACGGTGATGCTGACATCGTTGTAGCAGGTGGTATGGAGAACATGTCAATGGCTCCTTATGCACTTCCTAATGCACGTTTCGGATATCGTATGAACAACGGAACAGTTGTAGATACTATGGTAAACGATGCTCTTACAGATGCTTTCAATCATTATCACATGATGATAACAGCAGAGAATATTTGCGATAGATGGGGACTTACAAGACAGGAACTTGACGAGTTTTCTGCAAACTCACAGCAGAAATGTGAGAAGGCTATGGCATCAGGCAGATTCAACGATGAAATCGTTCCTGTACCTGTTAATGTTAAAAAGGAAATGGTTGAGTTCAAGACAGATGAAGGACCTCGTGCAGGAACAACTGTTGAGACTCTTTCAAAGCTTAAATGCTGCTCAGGAAAAGAGGGAGGACTTGTAACAGCAGGTAATGCTTCAGGTATCAATGATGGAGCTGCAGCTATTGTAGTTATGAGTGAAGAGAAGGCAAAAGAACTTGGAATCAAGCCTATGGCTACATGGGTAGGCGGATGCCTCGGCGGCGTAGATCCGTCCATCATGGGTGTCGGACCGGTCGCAGCGACCAACAAGCTGATGGAGCGCATCGGCATGACGGTTGACGACATGGATCTGATCGAGGCAAACGAGGCGTTTGCTGCACAGTCCCTCGCGGTAGCACATGACCTGAAGTTTGATATGGACAAAGTCAATGTCAACGGCGGCGCTGTAGCGCTCGGACATCCGATCGGCGCTTCCGGATGCCGTATCCTCGTCACTCTGCTCCATGAGATGGAGAAGAGAGATGCGAAGAAGGGTCTCGCAACCCTCTGCATCGGCGGCGGCATGGGCTGCGCAATGGTCGTCGAGAGAGAATAA
>CAKZZH010000072.1 GCA_937885345.1 uncultured Lachnospiraceae bacterium
AATCCGGCGACAATCCAGTAAATTAGAACAAAGTCAGGCTACGTGGGTGCTAACAAGATTATACTTGATATGCCGCTTATCCCCTGATCATCGTCAGTACATTGTCTTTAAGATTCCCATTATCTGTAAAATCCCCGGCGCAGGCAATCGTCATAGTCAGCGAACTGGGTTTTTTAACGCCTCGCATCGTCATGCACATATGCTCTGCTTCGATCACCACCATAACACCCTTGGCATTAAGCTTTTCCATAATTGCATCACAAATCTGAGATGTCAGTCTCTCCTGAAGCTGCGGTCTCTTGGAAAAGACGTCAACGGTTCTTGCTATTTTACTGAGCCCGACAACGCGATCGCCCGGAATATATGCGACATGCGCCTTGCCGTAAAAAGGCAGAAAATGATGCTCACACATCGAATAAAATGTAATATCCTTCTCAAGCACAAGATCCGTTTTGACCGGCAGATCCTCTTCATCAACCGCAAAAGTCTTGGACAATATCTCGTCCGTATCCATATCAAGACCCGCAAAAATTTCTTCATACATATTCGCGATTCTAAGCGGCGTCTGTATCAGGCCTTCACGTTCCTTGTCCTCACCAATTGCATCTATTATAAGCTTTACAGCTTCTTCGATTTGGGATTTGTCAATCATGATCTGTCTCCTAAAAAAGTTTTTTTGATTATCGCAAGGTCCGATAAAGTACCGCAGGCGATCACAGGCAGTCCCGATGCCTCATCTTCGGCGGATTTGACAGCCTTAGCCGCATCCTCCTCGCAGATTACTTTTATATCATAATGCTCTTTGATATAATCGGCAAGATTAATTGCCGGCAAAGCCCTAAGAGATCCCGGAGTCTCGGTTGCGACAACAGCCCTTGCAAATGGCAGCAGTATTTTAAGGATCTCATCAAACTGCTTATCTTTATAAAATGCAAAAATAAAAACAGCCTCTTTGATATCGGCCGCCTTAAGCGATAAAGCAAGCTTATTTGCGGCATCCTTATTATGCGCACCGTCTATTATAAAAAGAGGCGAATCGCTCAGGATCTCAAATCTTCCCGGATTAACTGCGCTCGCAATTCCGTTTACAATATTATCGGAGGATATTTTAAATCCTCTTTGAGAAAGCGCCTTTGCGCATGTTATTGCAAGGATTGCATTTTCAACCTGATAGTAACCGGTAAGTTTGCTGACATATCTGCATCCGTCATAAACAAAACAAAGTTCCCTTTTCCGGGTATCAAGCGTAATATCTTCGTCGGCGACTTTATTATCCGCAATAATAAGATCGCAGTCTCTGTCATAGCAGACTTTCTCGATAACCCCGGCAGCAGCCGGATCTTGAGACGTACTTATAACGAGGCTACCCGGCGTTATTATTCCGGATTTGGTGATCGCAATATCCTTTAATGTGCTCCCGAGATATTCCATATGGTCCATGGAAATTGAAGTAAACACACAGCATTCGGGCTTCGCGATAACATTGGTGGCATCATCTTTTCCGCCCATACCACACTCGATAATGCAGATATCGCATCCTTGCATTTTAAAATACATAAATGCTGCAGCGGTCTCAATCTCAAATCTTGTCGGATGGCCGATACCTTCCTTCTCCATGTCATTGCAGATCGGAGCTATTATATCAAGCACCTCTGTGAGTTTCTCATCGGTTATAAAAGTATTGTTGATTCGTATTATTTCGTATGGATCCATAACGGCCGGAGATGTGAAGATCCCGACCGAATAAGAAGAATCTGTCAGAATTGAAGATAGATAGGCGCAAAACGACCCCTTGCCATTAGTGCCTGAAACATGAACGGTGCACAGATCGTCCTGAGGATTATCAAGTCTGCCAAGAAGCTCTTTGATCCTTACAAGTCCCGGTTTACTGCCGAGTGCATTCAGTTCATTAAGATACTTCAACGCTGATCCCATCGCTCCATATCCTTTCCAGATCGTAGAATTCTCTGTCATCGCCCGAAAAAATATGCACTACAATACTGCCGTAATCCATCAGTACCCATCCGGCATTCTTAAAGCCTTCACGGCTTTTAATATCACGTTTCTCGCGATTCATTGCATTATCGACGCTGTCCGCGATCGCCTGGATCTGATTCTCATTGCTTCCGCTCGTTATTATAAAATAGTCCGCTATTGAACTGATTCTAGAAATATCAAGAATCTTTGTATTAATACCCTTCTTGTCCGCAATAGCATCGTTGATTATTTTGACAAGTTGTGAATCATCCTTAACTGTTCCCAAATTATCATTTACTCCCGTATTTTTCATAAAACTTATATGCCTCATTGGTCATGCTATCGATCGCTCTATCCCTCCCGGAAAGATAATTCAGAGTGTCTCCGAGAATTCTGGCCATGCATTTGTCAAGATCCTCAAAAGCGAGTTTTCTGACCTCGGCAAGCCCCGGCTGCTTATCTCTGCCGGGCTCAATATAATCGGCAATGTATATGATTTTCTCAAGGATCGACATATCGGCTTTGCCCGTTGTATGCCATCTGATCGAACCAAGTATTTCTTCATCATTTATACCATAATCTCTTTTTGCGTACAAGACACCAAGTTTGGCATGAAGAAGAATCGGATTAGCCATTTCCTCTTTGCTTATCGGTATATCATGTTTCTGTGCCTTTGAGATCATTTTATCAACGGGAATGAATCTCGCACAATCATGAAGAAGCCCGGCAATTCGGGCTTTATCCATATCATATCCGTATCTCATTGCAAGTGCGCATGCTGTATCCGAAACACCCAGACTATGGTAAAATCTCTTCTTATCAAGGCTGTTCTTAAGCTGTGTGCGAAGATCGTTAAAATCACTCATTTATATATCCTTCTTCTTTGACGCTTTGGGAAGTTCTATTTTACGATTCTTAGGATCCTTTGCTTCCTTGTAGAGGACAATCTTTTTGCCGATAACCTGAACAAGCTGTGAACGCGTCCTTTCGGAAAGCATGCGTGCAACCTCTTTGGGATCGTCAAGACAGTTGTTAAGAATGCTTACCTTTATGATCTCATGCTTCTCGATCGCCTCCGAAACAGCCGCTACGAATTCAGGTGTTATGGAATTCTTGCCGCACTGAAAAAGCGGTTCTATATTCATCGCAAGGCCTTTAAGATAGGCTCTTTGTTTTGTCGTCATTTAATATGCTCCTTATATATCCGGCAAGTCTTACTGGCTGTGCGCCGGTCGTTTGTTTATTTGTAATAATCAAATTCAAGATCGTAATTCTCACCCATATAAATGGTATCGCCCTCTTCGATCCCAAGTTCTTCAAGTCTGTCTATAATGCCGTTTTCCTTAAGGAATTTCTGGAAGAAAGCAAAGCCTTTCTCATCATCCAGATTGGTATAACCGAGCATTCTGTCAATCTTCGGTCCTTCGATTATAAAGGCATGCTCATCAGCTTTGTAAACATCGATCGGTGCATCGATCTCTACTTTGGCATCCGGATCAAATTCGCTCTCAAATACCTTCACGCCTTCCCCTATCTCATCAAGCATAAGCGATACAGCGTAAAGAAGCTCTTTAAGGCCCTTTCCGGTTGCGGCGGATATAGGGAACACCTTAACGCCCAAAGGTTCAAATTCGGCTTTAATGCGGGCCACAGCATCGCTCTCATAGAGAAGATCCGTTTTGTTGGCTGCAATAACCTGAGGCTTCTTCATAAGATCCGCATCATATTTTTCAAGCTCATTATTGATAAGCTTAATATCATCCACAGGGTCCCTGCCTTCGCTTCCGGAAGCATCAACCATATGTATTATAACCTTTGTCCTGTCGATATGTCTAAGAAAATCGTGGCCAAGTCCCACACCTTCTGCGGCACCCTCGATAAGTCCCGGGATATCGGCGATAACATAGCCCTTGATCCCATCAAGATCGACTACGCCGAGATTGGGATTAAGCGTTGTAAAATGATAATTCGCAATCTTGGGATTGGCATTGCTTACCATTGAAAGAAGCGTGGATTTACCCACATTGGGAAAGCCCACGAGTCCAACATCGGCAATGACCTTAAGCTCAAGTTTAACCCAAAGTTCCTTTGAAGGTCTTCCGGGCTGAGCGTATTTGGGTACCTGCATGGTTGCGGTTGCATAATTCTTATTACCTTTTCCGCCTCTTCCGCCCTTTAAGATCGTTACTCTTTCATTATCACCCGACATATCTGCGATGATGGCGCCGGATTCAAAATCGCGAATAAGAGTGCCCTCGGGTACTTTAACAACGATATCATTACCGTCCTGTCCGTGACAAAGTTTCTTGCCGCCATTTTCGCCGTCACCGGCAACATATTTGGTTACATGTCTGAAACTGTTAAGCGTATTCATTCCCTTATCAACTTCGAAAATGACATCTCCGCCCTTACCGCCGTCTCCTCCGTCGGGGCCGCCTGCCGCAACATATAATTCTCTCCTGAAACTTACATGTCCGTCGCCGCCCTTGCCGGATCGTATATAAATCTTTGCACTGTCTGCGAACATTTTACAACCTCATAAATCTTACTAAGAAAAAAGAAGCTCCAAATCATAATGATCCGGAGCCTCATAAATAACAGAATAAATTATTTCTCTACAGGGTATACAGAAACCTGTTTCTTGTCTCTGCCCTTTCTCTCGAACTTAACAACACCGTCAACTGTTGCGAAAAGTGTATCATCACCGCCACGGCCTACATTAACGCCGGGAAGGATCTTAGTTCCTCTCTGTCTGTAAAGAATATTACCTGCAAGAACAAACTGTCCGTCAGCTCTCTTTGCACCAAGTCTCTTGGACTCGGAATCTCTACCGTTCTTGGTAGAACCAACGCCCTTCTTGTGAGCGAAAAACTGAAGGTTAAGTCTCATCGTATTACACCTCCCTTATCTGTATGGATACATTTCCGGGATATTCCTCGGCAATCTTCGTTGCGCCAAGCTTAAGGGCTTTAAGAAGCACCTGCGCCTCACTTGAAGGCTTACCGTCTATCTCGAAATCAATTGTTGCTCTTCTCTCATTAACATTCGCATTAACCTTGTCCGATGTAAGTTCATCGATAGCATTAACCGTGTTAATAAGTAAAATACTAACCGAGGCACATACTATATCATTGCCTCTTGCGGCATATCCGGAATGACCTTTGGATTTGAATCCTATAATCTCTCCGTCTGCTCTTTCATAAAAAGTTATACTGGTCATAGCTAAACCATATTAAGCATTAATCTTGCTAATCTTAACCTTGGTGAAAAGCTGTCTGTGACCGTTCTTCTTATGATATCCGGTCTTTCTCTTGTACTTGTATACAACGACCTTCTTATCCTTACCCTCTTCAATAACTGAAGCGGTAACGCTTGCTCCTGCTACAGTGGGAGTACCGATCTTGGTATCATCTCCACCGACAAGAAGAACCTGGTCGAATGTAACAGTCTCTCCGGCTGCTACTCCAAGCTTTTCAACTTTGATAACATCGCCTTCAGATACTTTGTACTGCTTGCCACCAGTTGCAATAACTGCGTACATATAAGCACCTCCTATTATCAATACTCGCTAACTATGGTGTGGCTCAGATATTATGTAATAAGCGCTAGAGCCATCTTGCAAACCTCATTATGCGGCATACTCGAATATAATATATTATTTACCCGGCCTTGTCAACACCAATTTACATATAATCACGTTACCGATCTGCTTATTGTGACACACAAATTCCGTCCTGTATCTTAACGATCCTTTTGCACCGTTCGGCGATATTCATATCATGTGTAACTATCACGACTGTTTTTCCTTCACGGTTTATCTTTTAGAAGAGATCCATTATCTGTGATGAAGTCTGAACATCAAGTGCCCCGGTAGGCTCATCTGCAAGTATGATATCGGGGTCATTCACAAGTGCTCTTGCTATCGCAGTACGCTGCTTTTCTCCACCCGAAAGATCGATCACTCGGCTGCCAAGCAAACTCAGAATGCCTACTTTCTTCGCAAGTTCTTCTACTCTTGCCTTCCTTTGCTTTCTTACGATATTGTTCAGGATCATCGGCAGTTCAATATTAAATTCCGCAGTTTGATGATTAACCAGCGCATAATCCTGCATCACAAAGCCGATTTCCGTTTTTCTTAACTTTGCCCTTTGGGCATCGGTGATCCCGTCAAGATCGGTCCCGTTAATGACAATACTTCCGGCATCGGCAGAATCCAAAGTTCCGATAAGATTTAGCAATGTGCTTTTTCCCGAACCGGATTTTCCGAGTATTGCAACCAATTCGCCATCATTGATAGTCATATCCAGTTTTCTGATAACATTTGTTTTGCTTCTTCCAACCTTATAACTTTTCTCAACTTGAACACATTGAATCATAATACATCCTCCCGATATCTTTGAATCGGACTTCTTCTGCATAGAGTAAGTATCTGGGTAAGCATTGATACCAAAACAAGTAAAAGACTTAAAATAATACAAATATACATTTCTTTATCCGTAAGTTGCATCGACCAATTTTCATAGTTTATACCAAGAGCCGCCATGATGATATCAAATTGTTTTATATACAAACATACCAGTGCACAGGGAGGCAGCATATATATCGCCATATTACCTATACCTATAAATAGGATTTCCGACATCCTTGCACCGCAGATCGAATATACCGCAAAATCATATGCATGGTCGTGCTGTATCATCATAGTCATAACTATGCTTGCGTACATTATAATTCCAAAAACTATCCACGGAATAGCAAGCTCCGATCTGATCTTTCTTAGAATTTCCGTGTCTTTATTTTCAATGATCGAATCAACAGAAACAAATTCTCCTCTGTCTTTAAACATATCACGAACTTCGGTGCGCGAATTGTCCGTTGGATTTTCATACAGAATATAAAAATTCGGATATATAAACGCCGTATCAACCTGATCATCCGGACTCACAGATAATCCGGAAGGATCAAAAGAATCGTAATCAATTATATCCTCAGGATAAACAAAATCTCCGGATGAATTGAATTTAAGTCCTGACAACTCGTCACTGTGTCCATATATAACCGATTTCACTCCATTTGTTTCCTGTATTTGGCAGATAAGTTCCTTGGTATCCGTGAACATGAAATCTTCGAAGTACATCATAAAATAATCCGCATCTTTCAAATATGAATTTTGAAGCAGCTCCACCTCACGGGATTCATAATTATAATATCCTCTCATCAGACACAGCATAAGTAATGTCATCAGATAAACAACCGAAAGTACTATCATTTTAGTGAAATTTTTCTTTGCATATTTCCATAACAAGATCAATTTAGACATTCTTATCCCCTCCTGTATGAAATCATTTTTTCACGAGAGGCACTGATCAAATATGGAGTTGTCACAAGAAAAGCCGCAAGCGTAGTCAGTGCTATCACAAGCAGATAGTTTGCAAGGCTCATTGAGACACCGGAATACAGATTAAGAGAATCCAACAATGTACTGAATAAGATTTTGTGAAGTAGCGCCGCAATTATTGAAAATCCCAAATTAAGGAAAAGCTGTTCCATGATGATCACAAGAGTCATTTCAGAACGCTCTGCACCTACCAAAAGTAAAATCAGATTGTTTCTTCGCTCTTCTCTTGTAATATATTTTACCAAAAAGCCGAAAATCAGCATCACGCAGCAAAATCCTATCAAAAGACAGATCATTATGATAGAATTACTCTTCATCGTATCGTCTTTATATATTTCCGGACTTGACAAACCTTCAATCGGCAAAATTTCGTTCAATCCGGATATCATACTCTCACTTCTGTCATGTGTCAGCGTTCTTGTCAAATATATTTCAATCCTGTCTGTTGCTAATCCGCTCTCGATATAACCCTTACAAGAAATAACCGCCTGCTCGCCGAACGTTGTCCAATCAAATACAGAATATTTATTTCCCGCAATCATTACTTCTGTAGGTCGATAACCATATTTTTCCGTGTTTTCAGGAAAAATTATTTCATCCGATTCATGATTCTTAAATGCCACAGGATTATGTGGCATTACCGTCCTGATGTTATCATTATAGAATGCCGACATGGTAACACCATCAACTTCGCAGCTATATGTAATATATTCCGGGTTATACTCTTCAATCAATTCATTTATTTTATCAATATCGACTGAAATCGGATCCAAATGTAGTACATAATATCTGTCAATACTGTCATTCCTTACAAGTCTGTTTACAATTGGAAAATAGTTGGAATGGAGGTGCGGACGAAAAGTTGGACCTGATATAGGATAGATATCAGGAGGTGAGTTCACATGTACTCTCATAAAGAACGTACACGGGCTGTAGAGCTTCTCATACAGTATGATATGAGCTACTCTGCCGTAATACAAGAGCTTGGTTATCCATCAAGCACAGAGTCCCTACGAAGCTGGTATAGAGAATACCGGAACAATGGGGAACTCCACACGAGATATGACAAGAAAGACAGGTACTCGGATGAAGATAAGCGTAAGGCAGTCAATTACTACCTTGAGCATGGCAAATGCATAAGTCGTACATGCAGGAAACTTGGATATCCGTGCAGAGCCATACTTCGGGAGTGGATAGATGAACTGGCGCCTGATCTGAAAAGATGTTGTAAAAAGCCTGATACTTCAGTAAAATTAAGCCTTGAAGAGAAGAAGCAGGCTGTAGTTGATTTATGTTCGAGAACTGGCAGTGCTGATAAAGTAGCGCATAAGTATGGGGTATCCCGATGTTCCCTATACGCATGGAAAAAGGAGCTTCTTCCAGAAGGGAGTTTCCAAAAGATGGCAAAAGAAAAGGCTGATATATGTAATACCTCGGAGACAGTTGAAACGCTAAAAAACGAGGTGGAGACACTTAAAGAACAGGCCGCAGATCTTCAGCAGCAGGTATATCGTCTACAGCTTGAGAAGGATGTATTAGAGAAGGCTGCTGAAATTCTAAAAAAAGACCAGGGCATCCGTCTTGATACCCTTACAAACAGGGAAAAAGCCATGGTGATAGATGCCCTTAGAGATAGATATCTCCTTAAAGAACTCCTTGAGGTGTTCCACATGGCTAAAAGCAGTTATTGCTATCAGGCGAATGCAATAAAGGCTCCAGACAAGTACGAGGATATTCGCGAGCAAATCAGAACATCATTTACCG
>CAKZZH010000073.1 GCA_937885345.1 uncultured Lachnospiraceae bacterium
TCAGGTTCACTTAGAATGTCATAGGTTTTTTGTCTTAATTTACGGTACCATTATACTTGCTCACGGCGTGTTAAAACATACAATCCCGCATACCTTTGATATGCTGCATTTTACCGGATGATCGGTGAAAGCGATATACAGGGGACGGCGGGATTTTTTATGTGCCGGCGTTTTTTGTATGCTCAAAAAGTCTTTTATACCGGGATTTTCAGAGCATTTTGAAATTTGCTGAAAACAATGTTGACAAAACTGCGTTCATACTGTATATATAACATATAAACAGTTTGCGCAAACAGTCAGGTGTCGTATGGCACCGAATACAGAAAAGGATGGAATATGATTATTTTACAGAACTCGGGAGAACCGATTTATCAGCAGATTGCAGAGCAGATGAAAGCGGATATCCTAAGCGGAAAACTAAAAGAAAACCAATACCTGCCATCAATCAGAGGCCTTGCCAAGGATCTCAAGATATCGGTCATAACAACTATGAAGGCATACGATCTGCTGGCGGAAGAAGGCTTTGTAACGGCGATACAGGGCAAGGGATATCTTGTAAATCCTCAGGATACGGAGATGATAAAAGAACAGCATTTAAGAAGGATTGAGGATAGCCTTACCGATGCGGTTAAAGCAGCAAAGCTTGCCGGCATATCGGATAAAGAGCTCAAGAAAATGCTCGATGTAATGTTAACGCAATAATTTATAAAAGGGAGAATGACAATGGATTTTGAAGATGTGATAAGTGGGAAGAATATAACTAAGGGTTACGCAGCATTTAAACTGTCACTGCCGGAACTGCATGTTCCCAAGGGATTTGCAACCGCTCTTATAGGTGAAAACGGTGCCGGTAAGACGACACTTCTTGATATCCTTGCAGGTATCAGACTTGATGCAAAGGGTGAAGTAACTTACTTCGGAAAGTATCAAGGTGTTGAGAGCGATCCGTATGTTAAGAACGCGATCGGATATCTTGGCGGTGGTAATTATTATCTGCCTCAGTGGACAGTGTCACAGGTATGCGATATAACGAAGATACTTTTTGATTCCTTCGATCAGAAACGTTTTGATGCGATTGCAGAGATACTTGCGCTTGATTATAAATCCTATGGAAGGAATACCAAGAAGGTAAGTGAGTTATCGGAAGGAAATAAAGTTAAGCTTATGCTTTCGGCAATCATTGCGAGAAAGACGCAGATGCTTATGCTTGATGAACCTGCATCCCCGCTTGATCCGCTGATGAGGGACAGGCTCTGCGATATAATCAGAGAATATCTGAACAACGGTCAGGGCGAGCGGAGCGTATTTTTCTCGACACATAATGTGGCAGATATGGAGAGTGTTACCGATTATGTAATGATAATGGAACAGGGACAGATCGTAGAAGAAGGGTTTGTGGAAGATCTTAAAGAAAAGTACATCGTCATAAAAGGCGAAGCCGAAGATGCCAAAGCGGCAAGAAATATTTTATATTCGATAAGCGAAGGAAATTACGGCTTCTCCGGACTTTGTCTGGCCGACAGACTAAATGAACTTGCCGGTTTAAAAATACAGGCGGAAAGAACAACTCTTTCGGATATTTGTGTAGGCGTTATGAAGCATCACTCCCGCCTCAAGCTCACAGAAGGCATTGAAATCTGATAAAAGGAGTGCTGCAAATGAAGGGTTTTAAATCTTTTCTGTCGGTATATCCGACATCATATAAAATATTTCTGTACATAGTGTATCCGCTTGTCATTATGGCTGCTATGTTTATATCGATCATATTGAATGGGGCAGAAGCCGGAAAACAGATTACAACGGTTCTTATGATCATGCCGGGTGCACTTGGCATTTCGGTATTTATGAGCGGAGAACTGTTTTCTAACGGTAATTCTTTCGCCAAGAAGTATCCGTTCGGAACATTGATTTTGACATCCCCCAAGTGGGAAGAGTATGTTACGGATTACATCATCTGGGATGTTCTTCTCAAAATACTTGTAATCCCGGTAGCATATATTTTACCGCATCTGATAATGATGTTTGCAGGTGCACCGGGTGCACTCCCGTTAAATGCGGCAGGTGCAGGCATTGTTGTCTCAGCAGGATCCATTCTCGGAATGTTTGTGCTCAGGAAAATAACCTATCCCGTTTTGGTCTCGCTTTGGATGATCGGAGTTATTTATATTGTTGTTATCGGGATCGTTCCTTTCGGAGTTGTGTTCGCGCCGGTTCAGCTCAAGATCTTGTCGGCAAGTATTTCCGTGATCATAGCTGCCGTATTTGGTATTCTCTCTGTCGGGTCCATGAGAAAGCATATAAGGAGGGACTTTTATGAAAAGTAATATTTTTAAAGAAATGGTGCTTGGATTTAAAATGCTGAAATACTCGATGAATATTAAAATGAACGGGATAATGTTGCTGATCATGTTTATTATCGGAATTATGATGGATGTGATAAGCAAGGGTCAGAATATTATGGGCACTTATATGATGCTTATGTCTGTTGTATATATTCCCCAGTTTTTTTACGGGATTTCGGTTTCTTCGATGGTTCAAAGTTCCAACTGTAAAAAGAAATTGCTGGTTAACATTCCCACCATTATGATCGGTATTGTAAGCATCTTAATGTTTGCATACATCTGTGTAACGAGATATATCTTCAGACTGTTTGAAGATGCATCGGTACCTGCCAATTATTCGAGCATTATTTTGTTTTCGTTTGTTCTTCTTCTCCTTATTCTCTATGCAACAGTAGTGTTCAGAAAACCGATCATCGGATATATAATACTTATGATCTTTCTTCTCATATATGTACCTACTGTGATAAGCAAAGGAACTGAGTGGATTTGGAATCTGGCCCTGAGAATATCTTTTACTTCGGATTATTTAACCTGCGTACTTATCGGCGGTGGATTTCTTGTATTTGACATCATAATGCTTTATGTTTTTTCAAAAGCTTTATATAAAATTCCGTTCTCTATGAAAATGTGGAAAAGAGTCCTTGAACAGGCAAAATAATAGTTCGATATCAAACTAAAAAATACCGTTCGATATCGAACTGAAAAATTATGCTTGACAAAAAATGATCATTGGAATATGATATGCAAAAATAATTATTTGATGGCAAAGGCGTCACAGAATTATCTGTGGCGCCTTTTGTTATATACAAAACAAAGGAGGAAAATAGTATGGCTCAGGAAATTATGGATTATGTATCCGGAGAAGTATACGGTGTATGGTTTCTTATCGGTGCCGCACTTGTATTCTGGATGCAGGCTGGATTCGCAATGGTAGAGACAGGCTTTACCAGAGCCAAGAATGCAGGAAACATTATCATGAAGAATTTGATGGATTTCTGCATAGGAACCGTAATGTTCATTCTTATCGGTTTCGGATTATTTTTGGGAGAGGATGCGCTTTTTGGTTTGGTAGGTCTTCCGAACTTTGATATTTTCAGTAATTACGCATCATTTGATTGGTCAAATTTTGTTTTTAATCTTGTCTTTTGTGCAACAACGGCGACAATCGTTTCAGGTGCTATGGCTGAACGTACAAGATTTATTTCTTACTGTGTATATTCGGCTGTTATTTCCGGAATCATTTATCCGATCGAAGCACACTGGACATGGGGCGGCGGCTGGCTTGCTCAGATCGGCTTCCATGACTTTGCAGGTTCAAACTGTATTCATATGGTCGGCGGTATCTGCGCTTTGATCGGCGCAATAATGGTTGGCCCCCGTATCGGTAAGTTTATCAAAGACAAGAATGGTAAAGTGGTTAAGGTTAACGCTTTCCCCGGTCACAATATTCCGATCGGCGCACTCGGTGTATTTATTCTCTGGCTCGGCTGGTACGGCTTCAATGGAGCTGCTGCAACCAATGTGGATCAGCTTGGATCGATCTTTGTAACAACCACGATCGCACCTGCCGTAGCAACTGTTGTGTGTATGCTTTTTACCTGGATAAAATACGGCAAGCCCGATGTTTCGATGTGCCTTAATGCTTCGCTTGCAGGTCTGGTTGCGATTACCGCTCCCTGTGATGTCGTTGATGGACTCGGCGCCGGTATAATCGGTGCGGTTGCAGGTCTTCTCGTAGTATTCGGTGTATGGCTTCTCGATCATAAGCTTCATGTGGACGATCCCGTAGGTGCCGTAGCGGTTCATATGATCAACGGTATTTGGGGTACTCTTGCAGTAGGACTTTTTGCAACCAATTCAACTCCTACATACTCACTTGCAGATTCCGCAGGTAATCCGCTTCTCGGCCTTTTCTACGGTGGCGGTTTTAAACTCCTCGGAATACAGGCACTCGGAATGTGTGCTACAGCAGCGTTTACAATAGTTGCGATAATAATTACATTTGGAATCATCAAGAAAACACTCGGACTTAGAGTAAGTGCCGAAGAAGAGATTACCGGTCTTGATAAGACTGAGCATGGTCTTCCCAGCGCTTACGGCGACTTTGAGATACAGAACTCTTACGGTGCAGAGTTCCTTGAAGGCACAAGCGATGTTGATCTTAGCGGAATTGATGTTCCTTCGGCTGAAAGCACCGTTGAAGTAAAGGTTTCACCTGATGTGGATGAAGTTACAATGCAGAAGGGTTCACCTAAGATGACCAAGATAGAGATACTTTGTCGTGAGAGAAATCTTGAACGACTTAAGAATACTCTTATCTCGCTTGGCATTACCGGTATGACAGTTTCGCATGTAATGGGCTGCGGTGCACAGAAAGGACAGCCTGAATACTATCGTGGAGTTGCACTTGAGCCTACACTTCTTCCCAAGATCCGAATCGATGTAGTTGTCTGTGCCGTTCCTGTCCGTAAGGTTATCGAAGCAGCGAAGAAGACGCTTTATACCGGACATATCGGTGACGGTAAAATATTTATCTACAATGTAGAGAACGTTGTTAAGATCAGAACCGGCGAAGAAGGTTATGATGCGCTTCAGGATGTGGAATAATCAAAAGAGGAGTTTATAAATATTTCTTGTTGACAAACATAATCCAAAAGATTATTATGGTCAGCAAGAGGCAACGGCGTCTCTAATGTTTTTGATGACATTAGAGGCGCCGTTTTTTTATTTTTTTCGGGAAAGGAAGATAAGTAACATGAACAGAAAACTTTCTTACGAGGCAAGAATGAAACGCGATAACGGTCTTTCTTATGACAGAGAACATGATGCTTGCGGTATCGGAGCGGTTGTTAAGATCAACGGTGTGCCGGAATATTCCGTTATGGATGATGCACTTACGATCGTTGAAAAGCTTGAACACAGAGCAGGTAAGGATGCGAGCGGTACTGTCGGAGACGGAGTCGGAATACTTCTTCAGATATCACACTCATTCTTTTCACGTGCCGCAGCGCAGCTTGGTATTAAGATCGGCTCATGCGGTGAATATGGCGTCGGAATGTTCTTTCTTCCTCAGGATGAACTTAAGCGTACATTTGCAAAGAGATTGTTTGAGGTGATAGCAGACAAGGAAAATATTCCTGTGATCGGATGGAGAGAAGTTCCCATTCATCCCGAAATACTCGGTAAAAGAGCAAGGGACTGCATGCCTTCTATCTGGCAGTGCTTCGTTAAGAAACCTGAAACGATCGACAAGAGAAGTGACTTCGACAGAAGGTTGTATGTTATGCGACGTGAATATGAGCAGAGCAGCGACGACACCTATATCTGCTCACTTTCTTCAAGGACCATAGTTTATAAAGGAATGTTTCTCGTAGGCCAGCTCAGAAGATTTTATGACGATCTTCAGAGCAAAGAATATCTTACGGCAATTGCGATCGTGCATTCCAGATTTTCCACAAATACGCTTCCCAGCTGGGAGAGAGCACATCCATACAGATTCATTGCTCATAACGGTGAGATCAACACTATCAGAGGCAATTCGGACCGTATGCTTGCACGTGAGGAAACAATGCATTCATCCCTTCTTGATAATGACAAGGATAAAATTTATCCGGTTATTTCCGCAAAGGGTTCAGATTCGGCGATGCTTGATAATACGCTGGAATTCATGTATATGAACGGAATGGATCTTCCTCTTGCGATGATGACGCTTATTCCGGAACCTTGGAAATATAACCGTTTTATGAGCGAATCCAAGAAAGATTTCTATCACTATTATGCAACAATGATGGAGCCCTGGGACGGACCTGCGGCAATACTTTTCACCGACGGTGATATGTTCGGCGCAACGCTCGATCGTAACGGACTTCGTCCTTCGAGATATTATATAACCGATGATGATCGTCTTATTCTTTCCTCAGAGGTAGGCGTGCTTGATATCGCGCCCGAGCATATCATCACCAAATCAAGACTTACGCCCGGAAGGATGCTTCTTGTAGATACCGCCAACAAGAGAATCATTTCCGATGAGGAATGCAAGGAATATTATGCTTCCTGCAATCCTTACGGTGAATGGCTTGATGCGCATCTGATACATCTTAAGGAACTTGCGATCCCCAATCATCAGGTGCCGGTTTATACACAGCCTGAAAGAGACAGATTATATAAAGTATTCGGATACGCATATGAAGAGGTTAGGACTTATATTCTTGAAGCGGCAATGAACGGTGCGGAGCCCACTGTATCGATGGGGCACGATGTTCCTCTTGCTTCGCTTTCGGATAATTATCCTCTTATGTACAGATTTTTCCAGCAGCAATTTGCGCAGGTTACCAATCCTCCGATCGATTCGCTTCGTGAAAAGATCGTAACCGACACGACCGTTTATATCGGTTCCGACGGCGATCTGCTCTGCGAAAAGAGTGATAACTGCAGCGTACTTGAAGTTAACAATCCCGTACTTACAGGTGTCGATCTTATGAAGATCAGATCGATGAAGAACAAAGGCTTTAAGACAGAGACTGTATCGCTTCTCTATTACAAGCACACATCACTTTCACGTGCCGTTGAACAGCTCTATTTATCGGTGGACCGTGCGGTGGCGGAAGGTGCAAATATTATAATTCTCTCAGACAGGGGCGTTGACGAGAACCATGTTCCCATCCCGGCACTCTTGGCTGTTTCCGCGGTTGAGCAGCATCTCGTTCATACCAAAAAGAGAACAGCGGTATCACTTATACTTGAAAGCGGTGAAGTAAGAGATGTTCACCAGACTGCTTGTATACTTGGCTTTGGAGCAAGAGCGGTCAATCCTTATCTTGCACATGAATGTATTGCGGAGCTTATTGAACTCGGCCTTCTTGATAAGGATCTTCATACCGCGATCGATGATTATGATAAAGCGCTTCTTAGCGGTGTTGTAAAAATAGCCGCAAAAATGGGCATCTCAACTATACAGTCATATCAGTCGGCCAGGATTTTTGAAGCAATAGGGCTGGCCGATGAAGTAATTGATAATTATTTTACCGGGGTTGCAAGCAGAGTCGGCGGCATCGGTATCAAGGAAATAGAAGAGGGTATTTCCTACAGACATGACAGGGCTTTCGATCCTATGGGGCTTCCGGTAGATCCGGTGCTTGACAGTGTGGGATTTCATAATCTCAGAAGCGGTGAAGGCAAGGAGGATCATCTGTATAATCCCAAAGTCATCGTTCTTCTTCAACAGGCTGTAAGGCTCGGAAAATACGAGAAATTCAAGGAGTACGCGGCACTTGTTGATGATGCGGAGCATCCTCATACATTAAGAGGACTTTTGGAATTTGTTCCGGCGGGTAAGGCAATTGATATCAATGATGTAGAACCTGTTTCCGAGATAGTTAAGAGATTTCAGGTTGGTGCGATGAGTTACGGCTCTCTTTCGAGAGAAGCACATGAAACAATTGCTATCGCGATGAACAGACTTGGCGGACGTTCAAATACAGGTGAGGGCGGTGAAGCTTCGGACCGTTTCAAAACGGAGAAGAACAGCGCTGTTAAACAGGTTGCTTCGGGAAGATTCGGAGTAACCGAAGAATATCTTCTCAGTGCAAAAGAGATTCAGATCAAAATGGCTCAGGGCGCAAAGCCCGGTGAGGGTGGTAATCTTCCTGCCAAAAAGGTTTATCCCTGGGTTGCGAAGACAAGATGTTCAACCCCCGGAGTACAGCTTATATCGCCTCCTCCGCACCATGATATTTATTCAATAGAAGACCTTGCACAGCTTATCTATGATCTTAAGAATGCAAACCGAGATGCAAGAATTTCCGTAAAGCTTGTATCTGAAGCAGGTGTAGGAACAATCGCATCCGGTGTTGCCAAAGCAGGAGCGCAGGTAGTGCTCATATCCGGATACGACGGTGGAACCGGAGCGGCACCTTACAGTTCGGTGCACGGAGCGGGACTTCCCTGGGAACTTGGAGTTGCGGAGACTCATCAGGCACTTATAGAAAGTGGACTCAGATCCAAGGTTCGTATCGAGACAGACGGTAAGCTGATGACCGGAAGAGATGTGGCGATCGCTGCACTTCTTGGCGCAGAGGAATATGGCTTTGCAACAGCACCTCTTGTATCGCTCGGATGCATGATGATGAGAGTGTGCTCTAAGGATACATGTCCGGTCGGGATCGCAACTCAGAATGAGACTTTAAGATCAAGGTTTGCAGGAAAACCTGAGCACCTTATGAATTATATGACTTATGTCGCAATGCAACTTCGTGAGATCATGGCAGAGCTTGGCTTTAAGACTGTCGATGAAATGATAGGACGTACGGATTGTCTTAAGAAGAGAAGCAGTTTTAAACAGCCCCATGCGGGAACCATTACATTCGACGAGATCTTAAAGAGAGGATTTGAAAAAGAGAAAAATAACAGATTCGATCCGAAGCAGAGTTATGATTTTATGCTGGAGAAAACACTTGATGAGAAGGTGCTCCTTCCATGGTTTGAAAGAGTCAGCAAGGGTAAAGCAGCCTCTTCAAAGATATCCGTATCGGTCAGTTCAACCGACAGAACCTTCGGAACGATACTCGGTTCGGAGATAGTCAGAAAATACGGAAGCGATGATAATGTACTTGCTTCGGACAGATTCGTGATCAATTGTGAGGGCGGCGGCGGTCAGTCCTTTGGCGCTTTTATTCCTCACGGACTCACGATAAAGTTAAGCGGTGATGCCAATGACGGATTCGGTAAGGGCTTATCCGGCGGAACTCTTATAGTTACACCGCCAAAGGCAAGTCGCTTTGTTCCGTCGGAAAATATCATCGTAGGTAATGTCGCACTCTATGGTGCAACCTCCGGAAAAGCTTTTATATGCGGTGTTGCGGGTGAGAGATTCTGCGTCAGAAATTCAGGTGCCGTAGCTGTCGCAGAGGGCTGCGGAGATCACGGACTTGAATATATGACAGGAGGACTTGCGGTAATACTTGGAGGAACAGGTAAGAATTTTGCGGCAGGTATGAGCGGCGGAATCGCATATGTTCTTGATAAGGATCACAGCCTGTACAGGAAGATCAACAAGGATCTTGTTGAACTCGAGGAAGTGAAAGAAAAGTACGATATCGAACAATTAAAAGAAGTACTTACCGAATATGTCGATGCGACCGATTCACAGCTCGGTAAAACAATACTTAAGAATTTTGGTGAGCAGATTGGATATTTTAAGAAAGTAATATCAAAAGATTATCACAGGATGATCAGAACCATCGGTAAGTATGAGGAGCAGGGTATATCCAAGGACAAGGCGGAACTTGAAGCTTTTAAGGAAGTTACGGATACTGCTATCTAGCAGTATGTTCGACACATGATTTCGGTTCGATATCGAACTATATCAAAGTATCGCATATTATAAAACAGTAGGTGAGATTATGGGTAAACAGACAGGTTTTCTTGAATATGACAGAGTTGAAAATGCAGAAATTCCGGTAAAAGAGAGGATTAAGGGTTATGAAGAATTTCATTCCTACAATAGCGAGGAGGTCAGACGCAACCAGGGCGCAAGGTGTATGAACTGCGGTGTTCCCTTTTGTCAGTCCGCAATGAATCTAAGCGGTATGGTTGTGGGATGTCCGCTTCACAATCTTATACCGGAATGGAACGATTGCATATATAAGGGTGAGGATTCGCACGCCCTTGCAAGACTCTTAAAGACCAACCGCTTTCCGGAATTTACCGGCAGGGTTTGCCCGGCGCTATGTGAGAAAGCGTGTATCTGCGGCCAGTATGATCTGCCGGTGACGATAAAGGATAACGAACTGTATCTTATTGAACAGGGATATAAGAACGGACTTATGAAGCCTGAACCTCCCGCAAAGGAAAGCGGTAAAAAGATTGCGGTGATCGGAAGCGGTCCTGCCGGTTTATCCGCTGCGGATTATCTCAGACGTCGTGGACACAGCGTTACTGTCTATGAACGCGAGGACGAGATCGGCGGGCTCCTTATGTACGGCATACCGAATATGAAGCTTGATAAAAGTGTCATCACAAGACGCCGTAAGATCATGGAGGCGGAAGGAATTGTTTTTAAAACAGGAGTTAATGTCGGAGAGAAGATCAAAGTCACCAAATTAAAAAAAGATTATGACGCAATAGTTCTCTGTTGCGGTTCGAAGGAGCCGAGGAAACTTAATGCGGAAGGTATAGATGATTGTGAAGGAGCATATTTTGCGGTTGATTTTCTGACTGCAGCCACCAAAGCGCTTCTTGGTAGAGAAGATCTTCCGGAGCATTTTAATGCAAAGGACAGAAATGTTGTTATCGTTGGCGGAGGAGACACCGGAAATGATTGCATCGGAACCGTCATCCGTATGGGATGTAAATCCGTTACGGCACTTGAAATGATGCCTAAACCGCCCGTTGAGAGAACTCCGGAAAACCCTTGGCCCGAGTGGCCGAAGACTCTCAAGACCGATTACGGTCACGCCGAGGCAATAGAATTATTCGGCGACGATCCGAGAATCTATAAGACAACAGTTAAAAAAGTATTCTCTAAATCCGGTAGAATAAGCGAAATAGAGACTGTGGAGGTTTTCTTTGACAAGGGCAAACTCACACAGGTAAAGGGTTCGGAAAAGAAAATAAAATGCGACCTGCTTCTTATAGCTGCCGGTTTTGTCGGTGCACAAAAGAAATTGCCCGAAGCCTTCGGACTGGATATGACTGCAAGGGGCACAGTCGCTACTGCGGATGGCGAATACGCGACCAATGTTCCCGGAGTATATGCCGCGGGAGATATGAGAAGAGGACAGAGCCTTGTTGTATGGGCGCTTGCGGAAGGAAGAGCCTGCGCAGCACAGGTGGACGAATTCGTGATGGGATATAGGAATCACTGATGACAAGCTCTGACAGCGTGCGGATAAATGATAAATGACAGCATGCGGATAAATCATAAATTGACAGATAAGTCTGTATATTGTACAATGATCGAGATGAGCAAAGGCGTTCATTTCCGGCGGCAGAGTGTCGCTTGAAATGGACGCATTATACTTATATGGGAGGAAATATGAATTACACAAGTCAGGAAGTAAAACAGTTTGTTGAGGAAGAAGATGTCAAATTCATCCGTCTTGCATTCTGCGACGTGTTCGGAAAGCAGAAGAATATATCGATAATGCCAGGAGAACTTGACAGGGCTTTTCGCGAGGGGATTGCGATCGATGCGTGGGCTGTGGCAGGCTTTGACTGCTTTGACAGATCGGATATTTTTCTTCATCCCGATCCGCAGACGCTTGCGATACTTCCCTGGAGACCGGAACATGGCAGGGTTATAAGGATGTTCTGTGATATCACATGGCCGGACGGATCGCCTTTTTTATGCGACACCCGTGGATATCTTAAGAAAGCTGTTGAATATGCGGCAAGAAAGGGCTACAGCTTTCGATTCGGAACCGAGCAGGAATTCTATTTTTTCAAATCCGATATGGAAGGAGAGAGAACCGACATTCCCTACGATAAGGCAGGCTATATGGATATCGGTCCTGAGGACAGAGGGGAAAATATCCGAAGAGAGATCTGCATAACGCTTGAACAGATGGGCATCTACCCGGAGAGTTCTCATCATGAGGAAGGTCCGGGACAAAATGAGATCGATTTTAAATACTGCGATGCGCTCAAATCCGCAGATGATTCGATAACCTTCAGAGGAGTTGTTAAGGCCATTGCCGGCAGAAACGGTGTGTATGCGGATTTTATGCCGAAGCCCCTTAATGAAAGACCGGGTAATGGAATGCACATCAATTTCTCCGTTAAATTCGGAGAGAATTCCGCACCGCTTTCACCTGTGATCGCGGGTATCCTCGAGAATATACGTGCACTTACTTTCTTTATGAATCCTATAAAAGAGTCATATGACAGACTTGGTAATCTTATGGCTCCCGGATATATTACCTGGGCAAGGGAGAATCGTTCTGTTCTGATCCGTGTGCCTGCGGCATCGGGAGAGTATGAAAGAGGAGAACTCAGATCTCCCGATACAATGTCCAATCCCTATCTCGCATATGCTCTTATCATCTATGCAGGTATGGATGCTCTTGAGGAGAAAAAAGAGGTATCGCCGAGTACCGATGTTAATCTTTATCGTGCCACCGAGGAAGAACTTGCAGATCTTGATAAGCTTCCCACATCTCTTTCAGAGGCGGCGAAAGCGGCAATGGAAAGTGATTTTATACATAAATATCTTCCTGAAGAGATTCTTAAGGCATACATCGACAGGGCTCAAAATAATAACCTTTTAGGCTAAGGAAAGAAGGAAATGCACATGACGCAGGGAATGTGTGTTTACAGTGTGCTGATCGTTTCGGCATCGGATAAATTTAATAGTGCGCTTTCGCCTCTTTTTTCCCGTGGCAAATTCGAACCTGTTGTAACGGTTGATACCGTTGCCAAGGCGAGACGCCGAATGGTTGATGAGGTTTATGATCTTGTTGTGATAAATGCTCCGCTTCCGGACGATTTCGGAAGAAAGCTTGCCGTGGATATATGCAGTGGCAGTGATACCGTTGCACTTATTCTGGTTAAGAATGATATATACGAAGAGCTTAGCGCCGCACTTTCGCCTCATGGCGTTCTTGTGGTCAAAAAGCCGATAGAGTTTGCTTCTCTTTCTCAGCTTGTGGATGTTATGTGCAGTGTAAGAGAAAGACTTAAAGGCATCAAGAAGAAAACTATGACGCTTGAGGAAAAGATGGAGGAGATCAGGCTTGTAAATCGTGCCAAGTGGGCGCTTATCAATGCATGCCATATGACAGAGGACGATGCCCACAGATACATTCAGAAGCAGTCCATGGATCTTTGCCTGAGCAAGAAAGAAACGGCGGAGAATATTTTACGAACATATGGATAGGTGCGTACACGGATAAAAATCTGCGGATTTTTAGAATAAAAAATATTGACACCAAATTAAAGCGGTAGTAATGTAACACTTGAAAAGGCAAAGGCGTCTTTTCTGTAAATATGCAGAAAAGGCGTCTTTGTCTTTTTCTGTTTCCAAAAAAAATTAAGGAGGACACAGTTATGGAAACAAAATCAGTACCGGAGTATTTCGGATCGCTCGTATTCGACGACCGTCAGATGAGATCGAGGCTTTCTGCCAAGGTCTACACATCACTAAGAAAAACGATCGATCAGGGAAAGAAGATCGATCCAAAGGTTGCGGAGGCAGTGGCACAGGCAATGAAGGAGTGGGCACTCGAGAAGGGAGCTACGCACTACACTCACTGGTTCCAGCCTCTTACAGGAGTAACTGCTGAGAAGCATGATTCTTTTATATCGCCTTCGCTTGATGGCAACGTGATCATGGAGTTCTCGGGTAAAGAACTTATTCAGGGCGAGCCCGATGCATCCTCATTTCCTACCGGCGGCATTCGCGCAACCTTTGAAGCCAGAGGATATACAGCGTGGGATCCCACATCGTACGCATTTATAAAAGACAAAACACTTTGCATCCCTACCGCATTCTGTTCATACGGCGGTGAGGCACTCGACAAGAAAACACCTCTTCTTCGTTCGATGGAAGCACTTAATAAACAGGCGCTCAGGATACTTCATCTCTTCGGAAATGACAATGTTAAGAATGTAAGAACATCCGTAGGACCCGAGCAGGAATACTTCCTTATCACCAAGGAGATGTATGATAAGAGACCCGATCTTCGTTTTACCGGAAGAACACTTTACGGTTCGAGATCTCCTAAGGGACAGGAAATGGATGACCATTATTTCGGAGTTATCAAGCCCAGGGTTCAGGAATTTATGACCGATCTTAACGAAGAGCTTTGGAAGCTCGGTGTTCTTGCAAAGACTGAACATAACGAAGTTGCACCTGCTCAGCATGAGCTTGCGCCGATCTATTCGACCACCAATATCGCAACAGACCAGAACCAGCTGATGATGGAGATCATGCAGAAAGTTGCCGCAAAGCACGGCCTTGTATGTCTTCTTCATGAGAAGCCTTTTGCGGGCGTTAACGGAAGCGGTAAGCATAACAACTGGTCTATGGCAACCGATACAGGAATCAATCTTCTTTCACCGGGAGATACTCCTTATGAGAATGCGCAGTTCCTTCTCTTCTTGTGTGCGGTGATCAAGGCAGTAGATGATTATCAGGATCTTCTCAGGATCTCCGTTGCAACTGCAGGTAACGATCACAGACTCGGAGCAAATGAGGCTCCTCCCGCGATCATTTCCGTATTCCTCGGAGATGAACTTTCGGCAATACTTGATGCGATCGAACAGGATAAACCTTACAACGCTGCAGAGCAGAAGATTATGAAGCTTGGTGTTGACGTACTTCCTGCTTTTCCGAGAGACAATACGGATCGAAACAGAACTTCGCCTTTTGCTTTTACAGGGAACAAGTTCGAATTTAGAAGCCTCGGTTCTTCTAACAGTATCGCTTGTGCGAACATTATGCTTAATGCGGCTGTTGCCGAGTCACTAAAAATATACGCAGATCGTCTTGAAGGCGCGGAGGATTTTGAGAAGACACTTCATGAAATGATCCGAAAGACAATCTCCGATCATAAGAGAATCCTCTTTAACGGAAACGGTTATGACGATGCATGGGTTAAGGAAGCAACAGAGGTAAGGGGTCTCTGCAACTACCGCACCACACCCGATTGCATGCCTCATCTTCTTGATGAGAAGAATGTTAAAATGCTCACTTCTCAGGGTGTATTCACTGAGGCTGAAATGAAATCGCGTTGTGACATCATGCTGGAGAATTATTGCAAGCAGGTTCGCATCGAGGCAAACACCATGATCGATATGGCCAACAAACAGATTTTACCGGCTATCGAATGCTATGCCGACAAGCTTTCAAGATGCGTGAGCGCTAAGAAAGCAATTGCCGCCGGTCTTGCGTGCAATTATGAAAGCGCCGTTGTATCAAGGCTTTCGGTGCTCGCCGATCAGATATATGAGAGAAGTAATGAGCTTGCAAAGGCAATTCTTAAGCTTGAGGATGCTGCAAACATCATTGAAGAGAGCGCTGCGATCCGTGACACGCTTCTTCCCAAAATGGGAGAACTCAGAAGCGCAGCAGATGAGGCGGAAACGCTTGTATCATCGGAGTGCTGGCCTTTCCCTTCATACGGTGATCTTCTCTTCGGAGTAAGGTAATCCATATAAAACACAGTCGCTGCGGACCGTAGTGGTTCGCAGCGATGATAATTAAAGGAACAGATTTATAGGTGAGGATAAAATGGCAAAATATATTTTCGTGACCGGAGGCGTTGTTTCCGGACTTGGTAAAGGAATAACAGCAGCATCGCTTGGACGACTTCTTAAAATGCGTGGTATACGTGTGGCTTCGCAGAAGCTTGATCCGTATATGAATGTGGATCCCGGGACCATGAGCCCTTTTCAGCACGGAGAGGTTTTCGTAACGGATGACGGTGCGGAGACTGATCTCGACCTCGGACATTACGAGAGATTCATAGATGAGAATCTTACTCATTATTCGAATCTTACGAGCGGTAAAGTATATTGGAATGTCTTGAACCGCGAGCGTAAGGGTGAGTACCTCGGACAGACGGTTCAGGTGATCCCGCATGTAACCGATGAGATCAAGCATTTTATATATATGGGCGCAAACAAGTCTGGTGCGGATGTTCTTATTACCGAGATCGGAGGAACGATCGGTGATATCGAAGGACAGCCTTTTATCGAGGCGATACGTCAGATCTCGCTCGAGCAGGGTAAAGAAAATTGCCTTTTTATTCATGTAACGCTGGTGCCTTATCTGAGCGGTTCGAATGAGCACAAATCCAAGCCCACGCAGCATTCAGTTAAGGAGCTTCAGGCGCTTGGTATTCATCCGGACATTATCGTCACTCGAGTTGACATCCCGCTTGAACAGAGCATTAAGGATAAAATCGCCCTTTTCTGCAATGTCAAAAAGGATTGTGTTATAGAGAACGATACGATGGATTGTCTCTACGAGGCGCCGCTTATGCTTCATCAAAACGGTCTTGATAAGGTGGTCTGCAGGGAACTTGGGCTTGACGGAGAACTTACAGGACTTAGTAAATGGGAGGATATGGTCAAGAGAATCCATAATCTCTCGAAGCATACAAGAGTCGCAATTGTCGGAAAATACGTGGGTCTGCACGATTCATATCTTTCCGTACGTGAGGCGCTTTATCATGGGGGATACGAAAATGATGCGCAGGTGGAGGTGCTCTGGATAGATTCAGAGCATCTTACCAGAGAGAATATTGAAGAGGAACTTGAAAGCGCCGACGGAATACTTGTTCCCGGCGGTTTTGGAGATCGCGGGATCGAAGGAATGATCCTTGCCTGCAAATATGCGAGAGAAAAAAATATTCCGTATTTGGGAATCTGCCTTGGAATGCAGATCTCGGTTATCGAGTATGCAAGAAATGTACTTGGACTTGAGGATGCAAACAGCAGGGAGTTTGACGAGAACGGCAAGAACTGCGTTATCGATCTTATGGAAGAGCAGATAGCCGTCCTTCGTAAAGGTGGTACCATGAGGCTCGGTGCATATCCCTGTAAATTATATGAGGGCACCCTTCTTATGCAGGCATATGATTCACCGGAAATATCGGAACGTCACAGACATAGATTTGAGTATAACAATTTATATAGAGAGAGGCTTGAAGAGGCCGGCCTTAAGGTGTGCGGAACCTCACCGGACGGCAGTCTTGTTGAAGCCGTGGAAGCTTCGGGCAACCGTTTCCATCTCGGGGTTCAGTTCCATCCCGAGTTCAAGTCTCGCCCCGACAAAGCTCACCCGCTTTTCAGGGAATTTATAAAAGCATCGCTTGAAGGCGCCGCTGCAAATATGCAGAACGGGAGGCATGCAGATGTCAATTCATGAAGAGTGCGGAGTCTTCGGGGTAATAGGAAATCCGAATTCTGATATTGCAAGGGATGTCTATCATGGTCTGTATGCGCTCCAACACAGAGGTCAGGAAAGCTGCGGAATAGTGGTCAATGACGACGGTGTATTTGCGTCGCATAAAGACCTGGGGCTCGTGGGCGAAGTCTTTTCGGAGAATATTTTATCTTCGCTTCCCGGAGGAAGGATGGCGATCGGTCATGTCAGATACGGCACAACAGGAGGCAATACCGTCAGCAATATTCAGCCTATGGTCGTCAGTCATCAAAAAGGAAATCTTGCGCTGGCGCACAACGGCAACCTCACCAATTCGCTGGTCCTTCGTGACCGCCTTGAACTCTCGGGGGCTATTTTCCACTCGACGAGCGACACCGAGACCATATGCTACATGATAACGAGAGAGCGCCTCAAATGCGCGAGCATCGAGCAGGCAGTCCTTTCCGCGGTAAAATATCTTAAAGGCGCATACAGTCTCGTAATGATGTCGGCAACCAAACTTTTGGCAGTTCGCGATCCGATGGGATTCAGACCGCTTTGTTATGGTAGAAGAGAGGATGGAAGCTACGTTGTTGCGTCGGAGAGCTGTGCGCTCGATGCAGTGGGAGCACATTTTATAAGGGATGTGCTGCCGGGTGAAATGATCGTGTTTACGATGAATGACGTTGAGTCCGGTGCGGGGCCGGTCTCGTATACGGAGAACTGCCGTGATCACAGGACGCCGTGCATCTTTGAATATATATATTTTGCCAGGTCGGACTCGATGATCGATTCGGTTTCGGTGCATGATACCAGAGTCAGAGCCGGTAAGATCCTTGCAAGAGAGTATCCCGTTGAAGCGGACGTAGTTGTCGGAGTGCCTGATTCAGGGCTTGATGCGGCCATCGGGTATTCGATTCAAAGCGGCATCCCGTATGAGATCGGACTTGTTAAGAATAAATATGTGGGCAGGAGTTTTATCGCACCATCGCAGCAGCAGAGAACCGATACCGTCAGGATAAAGCTCAGTCCTGTAAGAAGCGTTTTAAGCGGCAAGCGTGTTGTACTGATAGATGACTCGATCGTAAGAGGTACGACGAGTAAGAGGATCATTAATATCCTGAGGGAAGCGGGGGCGTCGGAGATACATCTTCGAATATCATCACCGCCTTTCAGACATCCCTGTTTCTACGGTGTTGACGTGGATTCAGAGGACAATCTTATCGCAAATCATCATTCGACGGAGGAGATTGCGAAGATGATCGGAGCTGATTCTCTGGGTTTTTTGCCGATAGATGACCTTGGCGAAATGAGCGGATGTGCTTCGTATTGCAGCGCCTGCTTTGACGGCAATTATCCGACGGCGGTTCCAACGGATGCCCGCAAGGACAGGTTTGAGAGGAAACTTTCACAGAAAGAGTAAAGAGTAGGGCGGACAGAATTGTCAAGGACCATTGCCCGGACGCGTGACCGTGGACTTAAAAGGAAATACCGTTCAAGCGCGAGGGGAGCCGCACTCACGGCAAAATCTTCCTGTATTATCTTTATAACCGCAGTTCGGACAGATCCAATCGCCTGAGACAGCTGCCTGAGCGGCGGACGGTTCGGGTGCGCCTGAGACAGCTAAGGGATTGGGATCTCCGGTACCCTGCATCATCATTGTGGCAAACTCACCCATTCCCATTCCCATACCCATTCCTGTCTGACTTTTCAAGACTTTGGTTTCCAAAGCAGTGCCTTCTATCCCACAAGTCTGCAAACGTGAAAGCAGCCTGCTGAGCCTGTCCTCCTTGCCGTTCTGTCTTACAGCTTTGCAATCGATGCTTTTATATTCCTTGCGATAGGACTGCGATACAGGTACACGCAGACACAAGCTGAGAGTTTCATCGGAGGAAACATCGGTGATCATATATTCCTGCACATATTTCAAGTCACACAGCTCCAGCAGGTCATCCTGCTCTACTATTTCAGACAGCTCTGAGAACACCCGCATATCAAGTTTTCGCGTGCTGATCGTTGTATTATCTGCAAATGCCAGTTTATCGGCACGCATAAAAAGTGCGTGATCTTCTTTCAGATACAGCGAGAGAGTGGTGTTGCTATTGGAGTTCATCATCATACCTGATGATGTCCTTGACCATGAGATCCAATCTAAAATCAAATCGGATTGTGAGATGTTATTCTGTTCGTTTTGCATGATATCACTTCCTTACAGAGCTTGTTACGGTACGGGGCGGCGTCACTACTTAATTCTGAAATTAATAATGTGAAACGGTTATTCCTTGGTGAGCCGGAATGTTTCAAGCTCGATACCGTCTGATGTCTCTTTGATCTCTTTTCACGAAGAGACCTCTTCGCCAAGGACTTCACCCTTTACACCTGTGTCTAAGAAAAATCTGCCGTTTTCTTCTTTCCACGCCTTTTCTTCCATTAAGATCGTGTCCTCACCGCAGAGCTGTATCGCACCCTCTGCGACGGCGGCATCGATCTCCTCTTTCGAGGTATCTGCCGGGATAGGCATTACAACCGAAACCTTTCCGTCCTCAGAAAAGATATAGCTGTATGCGAGCGATTCCTTCAGATAGTCTTCTGCGTTCTCGTCTGCCATGATCTCGGCGGCTGTGCGCCATTCGAGCGAAGATGTCCGGCTGTTGAACGCCATTATCGCTGTGACATTCCATTTTCCTATTATATCCATAAAAACCTCCTTACGCCCAAGGGTCTGCGCTCTCGGGCAATCATACAGAAAAAACAGCACACGCTCTTTTATACTTTCCTGATCTTATACATATCGAAGATGATAAATCCGTCTCCGTCCGGAACTATCTCGGTCTGACCGTTACCTTCTGCCGCAAAAAACAGCCTGCCTTCTTTCTCTTCCCAATCGGCTTTATGTCCGATAACATAATTTTCATCGTATTTTTCATATTTATTTTCTTTATCGTACTCTTCGGGCATAAGCTGCAGCATCTTTCCGTCTTCTCCGAACAGATACATATTTTGTGCCATAGCCTTCTGCATCGGGTGTATGCTGTCATCTGCAAGTATGTCTTCGACCTTTCGCCATGTCTGATTAAAGTCCATATCCATGACATTAGCCTCTGTTATCTTCCAAAGTCCTATAATATCCATAAGCCCTCCTTATGCCCAAGGGTCTGCGCTCTCGGGCTGTCTTATGTCAGAGAGCAGGAATTGCTCCCAAAGATACCATTTGCCGTCCTTTGCCTGCCTGAGCTGCACATATCTCGGCGAATCGGCACCGCCTGACTTTATGAACAGCTTTGCGTAGCCCTGTTCCTGATAGGAATACGGGTTTTCGGACACCCTGACGGTGTACGGCTCGGCAGGTTTGTAGTCATTGGCAGGGGTCGCTCCCGTAAAATACGAGCGCGGAACATAGTCCTTGTCCATAAAGCGGTCACGCAGGAATTGCTTCTCATACGCGGAAAGCTGCTGCGGTCCTTTGAGGAAACCGAGCATATCGAGCGACAGCTCAGCATTCTGCGGATAAAAGCAAAGCGCGAGGACTGTCATTGCCGCCGTGTCAAATGGCGTCGAAAGCGATGCCTGAGTGAGTGCCTTGAATTCTTCGAGCGTGTCGGGCAGTTTCGGAAATACGACATCCACGGTCTTGCCGGAGGCTGTCGAAATGCTGCTGCCCGCCTGCTCAGCAGCTTGTTTCAGTTTGTCAAATAATCCCATAGTGTTCTCCTTTTTTTTCATTATTTGTATCAATGTATCACACGGCAGTAAGTTACACATGACCCAAACGGCACATTTTTACGTCAAAAAACTTTCAACATTTTTGTTTATAATTAACAAACGACCGGCTTTCACCGGTCATCTGCCTTATTCTTCATTGTCGATATCTCTGTTGTTGATGATAAGTCCACCGCCCCTTGCCCTTATCGCAAGCTGCAAGCGGCTCTTGAAGCCTGTCTTGTCGAGCATATCCGAGATGTGCCGTTTCACTGTACCTGTCGCCATATACAGTCTTTCGCCGATCTCCTTGTTTGAGGCTCCCGTCACAAGCTCACGCAGGACCCTGATCTCGGTATCCGTAAGCTCTGTGCTGACGATATTACCGAACCGCACCACCGGCATACCTGCCGGATAAATGGATTCTCCCGCCATTGTCCTGTCCATGATCTCGATAAGCGGCTGCTCCTGTACCTCCTTGTGCCAGAAGCTCTCGATGCCTATCTCCTTTGCTCTGTCGATATAGGACACCTCCGGCATTGAGGTCACGAGCAGTATCTTTATATCGGGGCGTTGCGCCTTGATCCGCCTTGCGGCATCGATACCGTCCGAACCGCTGCCCATTACAACGTCCATAAGCACAAGGTCAATCGGCTGACTAAGTGCTTTTTCCACAGCTTCATCCGGCGTCGCCGCAAGGGCAGCTGTCTCATAATTTTCCGATTCTGTGACTGCCAGCTCAAACATCTGGCGCACCATTTTCTGATCGTCGGCGATCAGTACCTTATATGCCATTACGTTCCTCCTTTTGTTCCTTTGGCAGAGTTATGACCATTTCAAACACCGGACGGCTGCTTATCTTCATACTGCCGCCGCTGCCCTCCACCTTTTGTCTGAGATTTGCAAGACCGCCGTTCTCGCTGATCCCGGCTGCGGGAGGTTTTCCGTTGTTTGTAAAGCGGAGAATGTAATCGTCCGCCGTTTCCTCCGATGTTATATAGGCTTCATTTCCCTCCGCGTGACGTATAACATTCGTCACATGGATCATGATAGCCGTATTTATAACAGATACGAGCCGGTTATCCTCGGGCAGAGCGCCCGTCAGGATCACGCTGACGCCAAGCTGCCCCGCGTGGCGCAACGTAACATAGTACGGACGCTGCCACTCCTCCCGTTCTTCGTTTTTCAGAAGGGCGATATTCCTTCTCCACAGCCTGAGCATTTCGTCTTTGTCCGTCTGATCCGGTTTCGTCAGATAGATGTATGAAAATGACATCTCTTCTCTCGGTCAGGGAGAAAGCCGGAAAGA
>CAKZZH010000074.1 GCA_937885345.1 uncultured Lachnospiraceae bacterium
GGATGTGATGCCGACCTAACCAAAAGCCGTGTCCATTATCTGGGGTATAGTTTATTTCTTTGCTGAGGGATTTTAAAGGTAGGTAGTTATGAAAGGAATTGTCAATGTACAGATATTTATTCTTCGATCTTGACGGAACGTTAACTCAGTCGGAGTTTGGGATTTTGAATTCGGTTGTGTATGCACTTGATAAAATGGGTATCCATGAAGATGACAGGGAGAGCCTCAGGAGGTTTATCGGACCGCCGCTTGTGACTGCTTTTATGGATTATTACGGGATGAGCAGGGAGGATGCCGAGAAGGCGACTGCATTTTACAGGGAGTATTACAATGCCGGTGAGCTGTATAATGCGCCTTTGTATGAGGGCGTTACGGATATGCTTGAGACGCTGATGGCGCAGGGCAAGCAGATGTATATCGTTACTTCTAAACCGCCGTTTTTTGCGGACAGGATAGAGAAACATTTTGGGCTTGATAAATATTTTAAGGCGGTGATAGGACCGGAGCTCAGCGATTCCCATAGTTCGAAGGCAGACCTTGTGAAGCGCGGGATTGCGATGGTTCGCGAGGGAGAGCCCGGTGCTTCTCTTGATGAATTTGTGATGATCGGTGACAGGTTCTATGATATAGACGGTGCCAAGGGATGCGAGATAGACAGTGTCGGCGTGCTTTATGGATACGGAAGCCGCGAGGAACTTGAGAAGGCCGGTGCGACATATCTTGCCGGGAAGGCGACTGATATTGCGGAGATTTTACGATAAATGAAAAGACGATGCAATTCAATAAAAGAAAGGGTGGATGAATATGGATTTTACAATGGATATCTTCGGACAGTTTGACAAGAAATGGGCGCTTCTTACCGCGGGTAAGGAAGATTCGTTCAACACGATGACGATCAGCTGGGGCGGTCTCGGCACGATTTGGAACAAGCCCGTGGCCACGGTGTATGTGAGACAATCCAGGTATACGCATGATTTTATGGATGGGAATGAGTATTTTACCGTGAGCTTCTATCCCGAGAGCTGCAAGAAGGTGCTTGGCGTACTCGGGTCGAGGTCCGGCAGGGATATCGATAAAATGACCGATTCGGGGCTGACTGCGGTTAAGGCGGGTGAATCGATGAGCTTCAAAGAGGCTGAGGTCACGCTTGTGTGCAGGAAACTTTATAAGCAGACGCTCCTTAAGGAGAATATGCCTGCGGATGTTGCAGATGCGATGTATGCGGACAATGACCTCCACGATATGTATATCGGAGAAGTTGTGGATATTATCAGGTAGGATAGTATGAATCGGATGGCCGACAGCGGTGATTTATTTAAAATAGTGATCGCAAGCGACTCTTTTAAGGGAAGCCTTACGAGTAAGGAAATTGCGCGGATTGCTTCGTCCGCTGCGAAGGATGTGCTTGGCGATAATTGTGAGTGCCTTGGGGTGCTTGTTGCCGATGGTGGCGAGGGAACCGTTGAGGCACTTCTTGACGCGCGGCCGGGAAGGCGCATTGATGTAAGGACTCATGATGCGCTGGGACGCGAGATTTCTGCTTATTACGGGGCTTTCGGTGATACTGCGGTGATAGAGATGGCAAAGGCTTCGGGCCTTACACTTATCAAACCGTCTGAGCGCGATCTGCTTCGTGCTTCAACATACGGTACGGGCGAGATGCTTCTTGATGCGTCCGTACGCGGCTTTAACAAAATATACCTTACAGTTGGCGGTTCTGCCACCAACGATGGCGGAATGGGAGCTCTGGAGGCTCTGGGAGCCATCTTCTATGATGAGAAAGGCAAGAGGCTGACAGGATGCGGAGGTAACCTTGAGAAGATTGCGCGTATTGATGTTTCCGATCTTGTTACCCCCGATGTAACTCTTCTGTGTGATGTGATCAGCCCGCTTACGGGAGAGCACGGCGCGGCCGGTGGTCTTGCGGCAGGTATGATGTGCTTTCTTAATGCGGATCACAGGGTTGGCATTGATGCGGTGCTTGATCTGATTGGCTTTGATGAACTTATCAAGGGAGCGGATCTTGTTATAACAGGAGAGGGTAGAACGGATGTACAGACGCTTGGAATGAAAGCACCGATGGGCGTCGCGCTTCGCGCAAAGAAGGCCGGCGTACCCGTATGGCTGATTTCGGGAATTGTTGACGGCGCGGACGATTCGTCCATTCGCGCCGGGTTAAAAGATTACGGCATCACCGACATATTCGAGACATCCCGAGGCATCCCGCTCGACGAAGCGATGAGAAACGCCGGTAAGAATTATTACGAGACCGTATGCGAAGCACTGCGGCGATAAACACTAATGGATCTCTTCGTATATTTCTTTGAGTTTATCCGGATCACTTATAAGGTCGCCGTAGTATCCTGAGAAATCCTCTTCTGATCTTGATGCGCGGTAATTGTATTCAATATCGTCGACATTAAACTTCACTCCGTCCTCCTCCTGTTGCTTTAAAACTCTATGTAACCCGCTGAATGATTATACCATTTCGCTATGTGTATCTACAAGATATGCACTTGATTCCTTGAATTCTCTAAGCATTTCTTCGCTCGGTTTGAAGAACTTTTTCGTAGTATACAGTGCATGTATTTGTGATATCTTAAAACTTCGCGGAATGCCCGGTCCATCATCACTGCACAGCAGATAGTTGCATCCGTCATTCTTTGACACGGCAATAATATAAGGTCTTATTCGGAATATAATACTCGCCGCCTTTGCAGATGAAAAGGTAATGACCTTTTTGCTTTTGATTGCCCTGCGCAGTTCTTCGAATGTTTCGCGGAAAATAATAATTTCCCGGTCTTTTTGCGGAATCGTAAAATACGCAGCCATAAGATTATTGATATATTGAGACAGGGAGATTTCAGAGAGAAAATTGTTTTCAATCGACTTTATCACATCGAGTGAGCCTGCGCTGACGGTAATCGTAAGCGCTGTGCTTCTTCCGCCTTTAAGCATATTGCTTTGTATATATTTGCCTATGATTCTGTCTGCTATGATTCCGGCATCCTTCTTACTGAGCGACCTGAGATCCGTAAAATCATTCAGTATCAACTCACGCCTCTTTGAAATGTTCGTGCAATACTCATCATAATAATTTACGAGCAGTTCCTTAATGAAACCGTTTAAATTAACGCTGCCGTCCTTCTTGGCAAACCCAAATATTTCGGCATCGCTTATAAGGGCCTTTTTCATTTTTTCTGAAATGTATATTTTGTATTTCTTGGTCATATCGTATCTTCAATATCCAATTTGGAGTTGCATTCTGAAACAATTATATAATAGTCTCAGGTATTTTACAATAATTTTAGGGGTTATATACATAATATAATTTAATATATTCGAACCCATAATCAACTCTGCTCTTGAGATAAAAACGCGAGTATACTAAAATATATCCGTATACGAATAAATTCGGGAAGAGTGCATCATATTTGAGCAAATCACCGAATTCGGGAGAAACGTTTCATTCGAAAAACCGGCGCATTTGTGAGAAATGGTAAATTTGGGAGAACATAGAGATTCGTTATGAAGATGAAAATATATGGCTGACTCAGAAGGTTATGGCGAAGTTGTATGAGGTTACGGTTCCCACTGTTAATTATCATATAAATAAGATATTCAAGGATTCAGAACTTCAGAAGGATTCAGTTATTAGAAAATTTCTAATAACTGCCGATCTTTATGCTACCGCTTTAGATTATGATATGGATAATTGAAGGACAAGATTCGGTAATGATGAAAATTTGGACAAAGAGAAAATCAATAATATGTATGATGTTGATTGTTTTAACTGTACTGATGCCTTTTGGGAATTATGGGATAGTTATGGCTGACACTGCTGAAGAGAACAAAGATATATACGACAGTATAGATGAGTATCTTTCTGATGTCGTCCCCAAAACACATTTTCCTTCCTTATCAATTACCATAGTTGATAAGGATAAAACCCTGTTTTCAAAAAGCTATGGCGATATAGGGGGTACAGATAAACCTTATGCTTTGGGTTCAGTAAGCAAATCCTTTACAGCTTTATGCATAATGCAGTTGGTAGAACAAGACAAAGTATCATTGAATGCTAATTTGTCGGAATATCTTCCTGATGCAACAGACGGGGATAGAATTACGATTCTGCAGCTGCTTAATCATACAAGTGGGTTGGGAGAACACCAAAATCTGACAAATTACAGAATTGTGAATGATCAGGGAGTTCATCTGTATTCCAATGTAAATTATTCTCTGCTTGGACAGGTAATAGAGGCTGTCAGCGGTAAATCTTATGAAGATTATGTTACTGAGAATATTTTTGAACCGCTCAATTTGAATCATACATATGCCAGACCTGATGATGCTAAGATAAATGGACTTGTACAAGGTTATGAAAATTGGTTTGGCTTTACTTTGAAAACAGATAACAGATACTGCAGTGATAGAGATGCCTGGATTACAATTCCTGCTGGATATATATCTTCATCGACAGAAGATCTCGGCAGATATCTGCAAATGTATCTGCGCGGCGGCGAGAACATCATTTCTGCTGACAGTATAAATGAAATGTTTTACAACAGTGTGATGGTAGAAGACGAGATCCCTTACAGTTACGGGATGGGTTGGACGCTTATAAATGAGCCCTTAAAACAGCCGGCGCTACGGCACAGCGGTCTTGTGGAAAACGGGATGTCTTGTGTTTATATTTTGCCTGAAAACGATATCGGCGTGGCAATTACCGTTAATGCAAATGATTATTTTGTAGGAGCGGATTTTGCCGACAGGGTTGGCTGGGGCGTTATTCTTATGCTCATGGGGGATGAACCGAATCAAATTGGTTCGAGTGAATATATATTGAGACATCTTATGTTTGACGGAATATATCTGATCGTGATTCTCGTATCTGTTTTACCGTTTGTTCTCTTAAAAAGATATATAAAATCCCTTCAGAAGGATAAGCACCGGAGAAATATTATCAGATTGATAGTCGTTCACGCAGTACTGCCTATAGGTTTATTGCTGTTGACTCAGATATGTTTCGGAACACCGCTTTGGGTTGTAAGAGCCTTTGTTCCTGATCTGTTCTTTGTGATTATTATATCAGCAGCTTTGTTACTTTGCAGCGGGTTCACCAAATTGGGACTGTTTATAAAGTACATGAATAAAACAACACGAAGATATGACCAATGAGTGTGGATATAATAAAACGAGCGGGCTTATATATGTTTCCAATACTCCGCCATCCGAAAAAATGTCCAAAAAAACTTTTAGACCTATGTTGACATACTCTGACGAATTTCACCATGCAGTTAATAATCAGTACAAGAGGATTGTAGAATACTTTAAGCCAAAATTTTTACTTGGACTTACAGCAACGCCTGAAAGAATGGATGGCAGAAGTATCTACGAACTTTGTGATTATAATGTCCCTTATGAGATATCCTTATATGAGGCTATTAACAAAGGTATGTTGGTACCTTTCTACTATCATGGTATTTATGATGATACAGATTATTCGAAGTTACATGTTGTAAGAGGGCGTTATGACGAAAAAGAGTTAAACGAAACATATATAGGAAATGTTCATCGTCATGAATTAATATACAAATATTATCGTAAATACGAATCTAATAGAGCATTAGGGTTTTGCTGTTCACGTTCCCACGCAGAAGAGATGGCAAAAGAATTTTGCTTGCGTGGTATAAAAGCAGTAGCGGTTTATAGTGATGCAAACGGTGAGTATTCCGCGGCAAGAGATGTAGCAATAGCCAAGCTCAAGGCTGGGGAAATCAAAGTAATATTTGCAGTAGATATGTTTAATGAAGGTGTTGATATTCTCTTTGATCTCGGCGGACATACTGACGGCGGAATGACGTTGCAGATTATGAGTTATAAACCTGCGAAAATTCAAATTTCCGGCGTCGGCTACTTCGATACGACGGGACTTTCTGCGATTGATTATTTTCTGACTGATGATTTTTTGGCAACCGAATTTTTTACCGAAAAACTTTTGACGATTGAAAACGCCTTCGCCTTTACGCCAAATGCTAAAATGATTTCTGCCAAAAAAAATTTTGTACGGCGGCAAAGTGATTTTCTAACTTTCGCTTGTTTAAATAATTTTATGAAAATCACTGACGAATATTTAATGACTGTGAAAAAAATCCTCGCGCAGGTTTCAGACGCCAAAATAATTTTTCGTGATACAACGCCGCTTGAAAGTCGCCGCGTTGCACTGATTGAACGGCTGAAAAATTTAGAAATTGAACGCGCTGAAGTTTATACCGGCGCAAATGATTATTTAAGCGATTTTAAGCGCGTCGATTTGGTTTTAGATACATTT
>CAKZZH010000075.1 GCA_937885345.1 uncultured Lachnospiraceae bacterium
GGTCGATACAACAAAAACTTGTAAATGTCAACCTTAAATTGATGCGTTTATCCTGAGGAACTTGGCCTGTTCGTTGACATTAGGGTGCAGATACTGTATAATTATGTGACTTATGGGGGATTTGATAATCCGATCATATTTTTTCAGATATTCAGAACGTAGGAACTGAAAGGAGATTTTACACAATGGCAGAGAAGAATCTTATGACATACGAAGGCCTTAAGCAGCTCGAGGATGAGCTTCAGAATCTTAAGGTTGTCAGAAGAAAAGAAGTTGCTGAGAAGATTAAGGAAGCACGTGAGCAGGGTGATCTTTCCGAGAATGCGGAATATGATGCAGCCAAAGACGAGCAGCGTGATATCGAGGCCAGGATCGAGGAAATCGAAGGAATCCTCAAGAATGCTGAGGTCGCTGACGATGATTCGGTTAAGAAGGGTACGATCGGACTTGGAAGTACCGTAAGACTTCTTGATATTGCGGAGGATGAGGAACTTGAGTTCAAACTCGTAGGTTCAACAGAAGCAAAGAGCCTTGAGAATCTTATTTCCAATGAGTCGCCTCTCGGTAAAGCACTTCTTGGTAGAAGAACCAATGACCTTGTGAAGATCGAATCTCCCGCAGGTGAAGTAGAATACAAGGTAATCAAGGTTACCAGAGCATAATATTTAATATAAGATGATCCAGGAGCGCCTGATATCATTGAATATCAGGCTCTTCTTAAGTTTAGGAGGAAGACATGGCAGAAGAGAATAATCAGGGCAAAGGCCAGCAGGTGCAGGACATTAATCAGCTTATCAAGGTAAGACACGAGAAGCTCGCAGACCTTCAGCAGCGCGGCAAGAATCCTTTTGAGATCGTAAAATACGATGTAACTCATCACGCAGTTGACATTAAGAATAATTTTGAGGAACTTGAAGGCAAGCAAGTGAGCGTTGCCGGAAGAATGATGTCCAAACGTGTTATGGGTAAAGCATCCTTCTGTAATGTGCAGGATATAAACGGAAACATACAGGTCTATGTAGCAAGGGATTCGGTCGGCGAAGAAGAGTATCCGGATTTTAAGAAAATGGATATTGGCGATATCGTTGGGGTCGAGGGAACCGTATTCAAGACTCAGACCGGCGAGATCTCGATTCACGCAAGTAAGATAACGCTTCTGGCCAAGAGCCTTCAGATCCTTCCCGAGAAATACCACGGACTGCAGGACACCGATGTAAGATACCGTCAGAGATATCTTGATCTTATCGTTAATCCTGAGGTAAGAGAGACTTTTATCAAGAGATCTCAGATCATCCGCGAAATCCGTAATTTCCTCGACAGCCGTAACTTCCTTGAAGTTGAGACTCCCATGCTCGTGCACAATGCGGGCGGCGCTGCGGCAAGACCTTTTGAGACGCATTTTAATGCGCTTGACGAAGATGTTAAGCTTAGAATTTCCCTTGAGCTCTATCTTAAGAGACTTATCGTAGGCGGTATGGAAAGGGTTTATGAGATCGGACGTGTGTTCCGTAACGAAGGAACCGATACAAGACACAACCCCGAATTTACGCTGATGGAACTTTATCAGGCTTTTACTGATTATCACGGAATGATGGACCTCACAGAAGATATGTTCAGAACCGTTTGCGAGAAAGTAAACGGCAAGACTCTTATTCCTTACCAGGAAGTTGAGATAGATCTCGGAAAACCTTTCGAGAGGATCACAATGGTTGACTGCGTTAAGAAGTACGCAGGAATCGACTGGAACGATGTTACGGATATTGAGACTGCAAGAAAACTCGCTGATGAGCATCATATAGAATACGAGCAGCGCCACAAGAAAGGCGACATTCTCAACCTCTTCTTTGAAACCTTCTGTGAAGAGAAGCTTATCCAGCCCACATTTGTAATGGATCATCCCGTTGAGATTTCACCTCTCACCAAGAGAAAGCCCGATAATCCTGAGTATGTTGAGAGATTCGAACTCTTCATCTATGGCCGCGAAATGTGCAACGCTTACTCGGAGCTTAACGATCCGATCGACCAGCGAGGTCGTTTCGAGGCTCAGGCCGAGCTCAAAGCTCAAGGCGACGATGAAGCGGAACTCGTGGACGAGGATTTTATGAACGCCCTCTCCATCGGCATGCCTCCCACCGGCGGCATCGGCTATGGCATTGACCGTCTCGTAATGCTCCTCACAAACCAGCCGGCGATAAGGGATGTACTTTTGTTCCCGACACTCAAAAGCGTGAACTAAAGAAAGCCAGTATTTACAAGGCTTTCAAGGATTTAAGAAAGCAATTTGCAACGATTTTGCAACAAAATAGGGATTGATAATGCGTGATAGTGCGTAAAAATCATCCCAAATACATTCTCACAAGTTTAATAATTTAGCACGACAAGGACATTTTCCAAGAGAAATCTTAGAAGATGTCCTTTTTCGTTATGGTCAAAATTATTTTACAAAGGAGGATGTGCCATGAAAACAAGTACAGCGATAGGTGCAGGCAGAGCGATTATGAGAATAACC
>CAKZZH010000076.1 GCA_937885345.1 uncultured Lachnospiraceae bacterium
AAAGAAGACACCACCCGGTGTCTCCTCAAACTCTATGATAAACATTATTAAAAAATAATGACCACTATAATTTACTCAGTTAATGAGTAGATATTTGTAAAACCATATTCGTTGATTTGATCAGCAGAAAGCGATTTTACTGTAGCCTGGCTACTGCTCCAACAATATAATGTGTATTCATCATATTCATTATTGGGAACAATTATTGCTACAAGACCACTTTTTACAATAATACTTGTACTCGTAATATCTGCTGCATCTGTTAATATTGCATATGTAAATCCAGCATTTGTTAATGCATCTTTTAGTTCCTTATCTTCCATGAATGCATTTGATGCTGCAGTTGTATCAATAATATTCATTTTGGCAAGTACTGCATCAACGTACCCGGAGCAATCAGTTCTATAATATTTACCATCTATTTTATCATCTAGTTTTTCTTGGAAGACATCTGCATTATCATTAGTTTTTATTAACACGACATCATATGGAACATTGTCTGTTGGGAATGCCTTATATGATGCATATGCAAATCCTTGAAGACTGAAATCTGGAATTATACTTCCTTCATCTTCGAAGACGAAATGATAACTTCCGATAATTGCATCTTTATCCTCTATAGAGCTTGCAATACCGTGAGCAACAACATATTTAACCTCACTGTGCATTTCTTCATGAGACAGATTTTTTTCTCTTGCCCTATTTACAACGGCATTTGCCATTGAATGAGGGAAATGTTCCTCAAGGCAGGCAGCAATTCGCAGCATCTCGTCAGGATTTGCATCGTTAAAAGCTATTACATCCGCAACAACGGGATTAGCCTTTGTAAGAGTTCCTGTCTTGTCAAACACAACAGTCTCAAGAGTGGCGAGTGCCTCAATATAGTTGCCGCCTTTGATAAGAAGTCCGGCTTTCGACGCACCTCCGATACCGCCGAAAAAACTAAGCGGAACCGATATAACAAGGGCGCAGGGACATGATACTACAAGGCAGGTAAGCGCCCTGAAAATCCAGTCCATAAACACTTCCTTGCCCGGTCCTATTATAAGCGGCGGAATTACGGCAAGAAGCAGAGCACCGATCACAACTGCCGGTGTGTAATATTTCGCAAATTTGGTGATAAAATTCTCGCTCTTTGCTTTCTTCTCGTAGGCATTTTCCACGAGATCAAGGACTTTGGCGACGGTTGACTCGCCGAAAGGCTTGGTAACACGCACTTTTAAGGCAGCGCTTAAGTTAACGCAGCCTGAAATCACCTCATCACCCACCGCATAATCTCTCGGAACACTCTCACCCGTAAGTGCCTTGGTGTCCACGCTGCTCGCACCTTCGATAACAATGCCGTCAAGAGGTATTCTCTCACCGGGCTTAATAAGTATGATATCGCCGATCGCAACGCTCTCAGGGGCCACCTCATTCGTGCCTTCATCAGTTACAAGATTGGCATAATCCGGCCTGATATCCATAAGCGAGGATATCGATCTTCTCGAACGGAACATCGCATACGACTGAAATATTTCTCCGACCTGATAAAATATCATAACCGCAACGGCCTCGATATACTCCTGTACTACAAATGCGCCGATGGTCGCAATAAGCATCAGAAAATTCTCATCAAGCACCTGCCCTTTGCTGATATTCATTGCAGCCTTGCGAATAACATCAAAGCCGCTGACGATATAAGCCGGCAGGTACGGAATTATACGGAAATACCATGCGAGATCCTCAAGAACGGTCTTATCGAGTATTATCGCAATTATAAGAAGCACAAGACCTATGCCTACTTTGATCATCCTTTTTTTGATCTTCTTCATGACAGCAGTCCTTCCTGTAAAATAGCCGCCCGGCGCTTACTTAACGCTGACCGAAACGTCAGGCTCGTATTTCTTAACAATGGCCTTAACAGCCTTGAAAACTTCCTTTTCGCGTCCGTCATCCATCTCGACGGTCATCTTCTGTGCCAAAAGATTCACTGAGGCGCTTGTTACTCCTTCAAGTTCGCCTGTTTCCTTCTCAATCTTAGCCGCGCAGTTGGCGCAGTCCAAATCCTCCAAAATAAAAATCTGTCTCATTTTTTGATCCTCCTGGTCGTATGTTTTTATAATGTTATATGATAGTTGTGCGCCGGGGGTTTGCTGGCGCGCAGCTCCGTTTTTACGGCTCGGCTCCGGACTTGATCCGAGGTGCGGCCTTTCGCTTATTCCCGGATATGCTCAAAGCCCGTGCAGATTATGATGTTGATATGATCGTCCGCGAGCGAATAAAGCACCATTTTACCGTATTTACGGCTCTTAACGAACTTGGTCTGCTTAAGCACACGAAGCTGATGCGAAATCGCAGACTGCTCGGCGCCGATCTTCTTGGTAAGCTCCGTCACGCTGCATTCCTTATCCATAAGCGCAATAAGTATCTTAAGCCTGGTCGAATCGCCGAAAACCTTATAGAAATCGGCAAGGTCATAAATCTCGCTCTCGCTTACCGGAGTAATGCATTTCGCATCGCCTCTCTCAGCAGCTGTTTTCTTATCTATGATCGTTTCCGTTTCACTCGTCATAAGCTTCACCCCCTAGGTATTTTACAAATGAATGATTATTCATATGTTCATAATAACATATAGGCGCCGGATGTCAAGAAATATTTATCATCATCGTTGCGCCGTCAAAACGCTTGTGATATTCTAATGAATGACAGATCTTGTATTTTAAGGAGTTGTATCAGAAATGAGCGATTTGCGTCAGGGGGAAAACATAAGTAAAGGAAATGCTTCGATATCCCAAAAGCGATTGATACACCGAGGGATATTGGGGCTCTTATTTACTGTTTACATGTTTGAATTCACGGTTACTTTATCGATATTCTCCAAGGATTTCTTAAAGGATCTGAGCGTCAGCATTTCGCCGTATTTCATTTCACTTAACCAGATAATTGCAGGACTTGGGCTGATCCTTTTCGGCGTGATCAGGCACTTCCTTAAGGCGCGAACGCAGAGGAAAATGCAGATCATAATCGCAAATACCCTCTACGCGCTCACACTTTTGTACACTTTTATATTCAAGAACTCGCCCGCCTACTTTATAGTAATACTTTTCTGCGATCTTTTTATGGGAATGCTGGGCGGTGTGGTCTTCTATGTGCTTTCGCAGGCGCTTTCAGGCAGCCGCGCTCTTGGTAAGATCGTCGCAGTCGGCGGTTTTACCCACGTTATGCTTCAGTTTCTTTTCCAGGAAACAATAGGAATTAAGTGGCTTCTGATCATACTCCTGATCATAAGCAGTTCACTTGTGACTTATATGTCGATATACAAGCCCTGGGATTTTATAACGGATGACACGATGCCGGATGAGCCCGAAGATGTGAAGCTCAACCGCAGTAAAATGGGCAAGATCACGCTTATCACCCTTGCAATGACTGCCATCGGTATCATTTCCATTGCCAGCCTGTTTGTTAAGAACATAAGTACAGGCTCTGAGAATTACAACTGGTACGGCTGGCCGAGGCTTCTTACAGGAGCAGGCTTTTTGGTCGTGGGAATGATCAGTGATTTCAGGATGCGCAGATACCTTCCCATTGCTGCACTGATAAGCTCTATATTTTGCATAATGATCCCAATGATGACCTTCTCTGAAGGCTATGAGGATCTGTGCCTTTCGATCATGTATTTTAACAAAGGTGCGACCTTAACATATATGATCATCGCATCGTGGGATATCGCGCCCAAGCTGAAATACCCTTACATCTACGCGTCGCTGGGATATTTTATATATCTGACGATCGGGGAGATACTGGATATAACCCTGACAAATATAATGCTTAAGCCGGTCACCTACGCACTCATTTCCATGCTTCTGTGCATTGCGATCATTATCATAATGGCCGTCCAAGGCGATCTGTCATTTAATGAGCCGTATTTTAAGAGTATTAATAAGCGAAATACCAACTATCTCGACTTTACTGAAAGATTCTCGCTTACGCCGAAGGAAAAGGAGGTTCTCTATAAGCTCCTTACAACGGAACTCGGGCTTCAGGAAATTGCGGACGAAATGTACATATCCAAGAGAGTTCTTCAGAGATATATCACTTCAATCTATCAAAAGACAGGCGCCAAATCCCGAATCGGTCTTTTTTGCCTCTATTACGACATCTATGGCGAATCCAAATAATTATATCGCGATTTAATAATATAAATGTCACACCCGCGCCACGCCTTTGTCGTCAAAGCGACCTTGTGGCGCTTCTTTTTTTATACATAAAATTCTCCTATGCCGAAAGTTGCCGTAAGGTATTTTATATCGGGCAGCGGCCGACAAATGATGTTGTCAATATCGGTTTACAACTTTTCCACAAGGATTTTGCGTGGCATAG
>CAKZZH010000077.1 GCA_937885345.1 uncultured Lachnospiraceae bacterium
GAGATTCATGGATGTCTTATATTCTGTTAATTCCTACAGTAAATTTACCCGACCTCAATGGATAATTAGAGTTGCAAAACACCTATACGATTGATATAATGTTTTAAAAGGTTTGGTTAATAAACATAAGGAGAGATGCATTATGGCAGATAAGACGATTAAGACGGATGATGATGTTCTCAGTGTACATATATCGGATGAGGTAGTAACGGTTATTGCAGGTATTGCGGCAACGGAAGTTGAAGGTGTTGCATCGCTTGTAGGTAATGTGCCCACAGAGCTTATAAGCAGGATGGGTATCAGGAATCTTTCAAAGGGGATCAAGATCGCCTTTGACGGCAAGAAGGTTGATGTTTCCGTAACACTCAATATCGCATATGGCTATAATATTCAGGAAGTATGTCGTGAGGTTCAGGAGAAGGTTGCTTCTTCGATCGAGAACATGACAGGACTTAAATGCGGCGTGGTAGATACCTTCGTTTCTGATATTTCCATTAAGTAGAATATGTAAACGGCGCACGCACGGAGCACCGAATGTTGTATATTTACAAGGAATATTGTATAATAAGGAGTGCCTGTAGCGGGCACTCCTTTTGCTACAAATTCATTTAACAGGAGCTTACCGATGACCAGATCACATAGAAGAGAACATGTTTTTAAAATACTTTTCAGGTACGAATTCTTCGACCCCAATGATTTCAAAGAGCAGGCAGAACTTTATTTTGAAGATGTTGTCAAGGATCTATCCGAGGATGATACTTATATCGACGACACTATTTCCGATGCAGACAAAGAAGATATAATATCAAGAGTTCTTGATATTTACGAGCATATTAACGATATTGACGAGAAACTTTCCAAGGTCAGTGAAGGCTGGAAACTTGAGCGGATCGGCAAAGCGGAGCTTTCGATCCTTCGTAATGCGGCATATGAGATCATGTATGATCCGGAGCTTGATAATGCCGTAGCAATAAGCGAGGCAGTTATTTTATCGGGTAAATACTGCAACGAGAAGTCGCATTCGTTTGTTAACGGAATCCTTGCAAAGCTGATTTAGGAGGTCGAATATTGACGCCGCGCACGATCTATACTGTAGGTCAGGTAAATACATATATACAGAAAGTTTTCGAGACGGATACTTATCTTTCCGATATCAGGATTAAGGGTGAGATAAGTAATCTCACTTATCACAAATCGGGGCATATATATTTTACGATAAAGGACTCGATGGCAGCGATTGACGGAGCGATATGGAGGAGTTATGCCGAGAGACTTAAGTTTCGTCTTGAGGAAGGCATGAAGATTGTCGTAAGAGGCAAGATAGAGAATTATATTCCGAGCGGCAAATATAAAATAATCGCAACCTCTGTCGAGAAACAGGGCGAAGGCGATCTGATGAAGAGATTTCTCGAACTTAAAGCGCTTCTTGAAGAGAAGGGAATGTTTTCGGAAATCTACAAGAAAGAGATTCCCAAACATGCCCACAGGGTTGGCATTGTAACTGCACCCACCGGTGCTGCGATCGAAGATATCAAGAGAATCTCCTATGAGCGAAATCCTTATATCCAGCTGGTTTTATATCCTGCACTGGTGCAGGGCAGCGGCGCAGCAAAGAGCATCGTAAACGGCATTAAAACGCTTGATGGCATGGGGCTTGATGTGATAATAGTCGGCAGAGGCGGTGGCTCGATGGAGGATCTGTGGGCTTTTAATGAGGAGATTGTGGCGAATGCGATCTTTGAATGCAATACTCCGATCATTTCCGCAGTCGGACATGAGACAGATGTAACGCTTGCGGATTATGTTGCGGATGCCAGAGTTGCAACTCCGTCGCATGCAGCATCGCTCGCCGTTGAAGATATTCATGATACGATAGAGATGATAAACGGTTACAGGGAGCTCCTTGATAACCGGATGAATAATATTTTATCAGGAGCAAGAAATGAACTTCTTAACCTTAAGAAGCGCCTTGATATGTGCTCACCGGCCAATATCATTGCCGAGAGAAGGCGTGATATCACCGGTAGAACAGACACACTTAACAGACTGATAAGAGAACTCTACGAGATAAAGAGAAGAAACACGGATGAGTATGCGCAGGATATTCAGACTCTTATGAATGATAAAATGAACGATGCAAGGCATAATCTACAGGTTATTGCGGCGCAGCTTGACGGGCTGTCACCGCTTAAGAAACTTAGCAGAGGATATTCATTTGTCGCGGATGACAGCGGTAAAGTCGTCACATCGATTAAGAATGTTAAGAAGGATGACGCGGTTCATATAAATGTGCTGGATGGTGTGATCGACGCGAATGTTCGGAATGTTCGCCGGATAGAGCGGACATAGAGCGTATACAGAGCGTATGCAGAGCAAATAAACAGGGAGGTATATAATGCCGTCTAAGAAGGCTGATGAGAATAGAGATAAAGAACTTTCGATCGAGGAATCTTTTGAGGTTCTCGATACGATAATCGAGAAATTATCCGACAAGGATACACCTCTCGAAGAGGCTTTTAAGGAATATAACAGGGGCATCGAACTTGTAAAAAAAGTTAACGGATCCCTTGATATGGTTGAGAAGAAACTTATACAACTGCAACCTGAGGAGTGATCAAATGGAGCTTAAGAAACAGCTTGATAACCGAGCGCACAGGGCAAGCGATGTTCTTATGAGATATATGCCCGTTCAAAACGAATATACCGCTGAGATTCTTGAAGCGATGAATTACAGCATATCTTCGGGAGGTAAGAGACTTAGACCTGTGATCCTCGAGAGCTCATATAAACTCTTTGGAGGACACACTAATCTATGCGAGCCGTTTATGGCAGCGATGGAAATGCTCCATAATTATTCGCTTGTTCATGATGATCTTCCGGCCATTGATAATGATGAGCTCAGAAGAGGCATACCCACAACGCATGCCAAATACGGCCAGGCTGTAGCGATACTTGCGGGCGATGGGCTTTTGCATCTGTCTTACGAGACAGCGCTTATGGCTTTCGATATCGCGGACGCGGGCGCTAAAGGAGCGGCCTGTGATCCGAACGCTGCAGGTACTGATACTTCGCTTGTAATCAAGGCACTTAAGATATTCGGAGAATGCAGCGGACTTAATGGAATGTTCGGTGGACAGAGTACGGATGTTATCAATACCGGTCGTGATATCGATGATAAAATGATGGATTATATACATGAACATAAGACGGGCGCGCTTATCGAAGGCTCTCTTATGATCGGCGGTGTGCTTGCGGGTGCGAACGACCTCGAATTAAATGACCTTAAGAAGATCGGTAAATATGTCGGAATGGCCTTTCAGATCAGGGATGATATTCTTGATGAGATCGGCGATGAAGCTGTGATCGGCAAACCTACGGGCAGCGATGACCGGAATAACAAGAAGAATTATATCAGCGTCTACGGGATGGATAAGGCGATCTGCGATGTAAAAGATTACACCGATAAAGCCTGTGATCTTGTAATGGGACTTGGATGTGATGATGAGGAGAGGCAGTTTCTCACGGCCCTGTTTAAGAGTCTTGTAGTTCGTGATAATTAGAACCGTCAAGGTTCCTCTGGAGATAAAATGATACTTGACAGAATCAATAATCCCGGCGATATCAGGAATATCCCGCCGGAGAAATACGGCGAACTTGCCGATGATATCAGAAAATGCATAATCAAAAATGTCGCCGAAAACGGGGGACATCTTTCTTCATCCCTTGGAGTGGTCGAACTTACAATAGCGCTTCATCTTAATTTTAATATCGGCAAGGATAAAATCCTTTGGGATGTAGGTCATCAAAGCTATGCTCACAAGATTCTTACCGGAAGAAGAGACCAATTCAATACTTTAAGGCAGGAAGGCGGAATAAGCGGCTTCCCGCTTATGAGTGAGAGCCCTTATGACGATTTCGGAATGGGTCATGCATCGACCGCGCTTTCCGCAGCAATAGGATATGCAACCGCAAGAGATCTTAAAGGCGAGGACAATTATGTCGTTGCCGTTATCGGTGACGGCGCAGCTACGGGCGGTATGGTCTTTGAAGCTATTAATAACATACACAAGGACAGCAATCTTATAATCATCCTTAATGATAACGAAATGTCCATTTCCCCGAATGTAGGTGGAATGAGTAATGTCCTTAACAATATCAGAACAGGTCATAAATATACCAATTTAAAATACAGCATCAAGGATAAACTTTCCAGGATACCGGATGGTGACAGAGTTATTTCCCGGATCGGAAGGACCAAGGATTCCATTAAGACGCTTTTTGTACCCGGTATGTTGTTTGAGGATATGGGACTTACTTATCTCGGCCCGGTTGACGGGCATGATATCGATAAAATGTCCAAGATGCTTCTTATCGCCAAGCGTGTTCAGGGCGCGGTGCTTCTTCATATTCATACCAAGAAAGGCAAGGGTTATCCTCTTGCCGAAAAGCATCCTTCGTATTTTCACGGTGTTGCACCTTTTAATATCGAAAACGGAAGACCTAAGGAAGTGTCTGAAGGACAGACATATTCGGAGGTGTTTTCCGATAAATTCATTAATATGGCTGAGAACGATGATAAGATTCTCGGAATATCCGCCGCAATGGCGGACGGTACCGGACTTAAGCGTTTTGCAAAACGTTTTCCGGATAGATTCTTCGATGTCGGTATTGCCGAAGAACATGCGGTTACTTTTGCGGCAGGCCTTGCAGCTGGTGGGTTTAAGCCATATGTTGCAATATATTCAACCTTCCTTCAAAGAGCGTTTGACCAGATCCTTCACGATGTCTGCATACAGAACCTGCCGGTCAGATTCATTATCGAAAGAGGCGGGATCGTGGGCCCCGACGGGATCACTCATCAGGGAATATTCGATCTGTCATATATGAGCATTATTCCGAATATGACTATTATGGCTCCGATGAACGGCAAAGAGCTTGACGAGATGCTCGATTATTCAAGGGATTATGAAGGTCCGATAGCGATCAGGATTCCCAAGGGTACGGATACCTGCATCTATGAAGATGCCGTTAAGCCGATAGAATACGCAAGGTCATGTGTTTTGCGTAAAGGAGAGAGAGTTGTTCTTATCGGTATCGGAAGCGGTACGGCTATCGCCGATAAAATCATTAACATACTTTCGGAGAAAGGTATTACTGCCGGACTTGTGAATGCGAGATTTGCAAAGCCGATCGACAAAGAACTTATAGGTAAATTGTCAGACGAGTATGATATTATCGCGACTGTTGAGGAAAACGTCCTTAGCGGCGGCTTCGGCGAGCATGTACTTTCGTATGTGAATGATATTAATCCGAATGTGAAGGTGCTGAATTTTGCGCTTAAAGATGAGTTCATACCTCACGGTAAATGTGAGCAGCTTCTTAATGAATATGGGCTGAATCCTTCAGACATCGCCGATAAAATAATAAAAACCCTTGGATAGATAAGGCTTCCGATTTGGCGGATGCCGGGATGATTTGTATGAAAGAAAGACTTGATGTAATCCTTGTAAACAGAGGTCTTGCGGATTCCAGAGAAAAAGCAAAGGCCATAATAATGTCAGGCATTGTCTATGTTAACGGTCAGAAAGAAGATAAGGCCGGAACGATGATCGATGTGTATGCCGGTGTTGAGGTCAGAGGTGCTACTCTCAAATACGTAAGCAGAGGCGGACTTAAGCTCGAGAAGGCGATGGAGGAGTTTCCGATAACGCCGGAGGGCTGCATCTGTATGGATGTAGGTTCTTCCACGGGCGGTTTTACCGATTGTATGCTTCAAAACGGCGCAGTTAAGGTGTACAGCGTTGATGTCGGTCATGGACAGCTTGCATGGAAGCTTCGGGAGGATGAAAGAGTTGTCGTTATGGAAAAGACCAATATCAGGTATGTTACGCCTGATATGGTTTCGGATATTATTGATTTTGTGAGCATTGATGTGTCTTTTATTTCGCTCACCAAAGTCCTCGTGCTGGTCAAAGACCTTCTTAAGGATGAAGGAATCGTAGTATGCCTTATTAAGCCTCAGTTTGAAGCGGGCAGGGAAAAGGTCGGTAAAAAGGGTGTCGTAAGAGAAGCGTCCGTACACGAAGAAGTGATCGATATGGTTCTTAAATTTTCCATTAGTATCGGCTTTGATGTTCTGGGACTCACATTTTCCCCGATCAAAGGGCCGGAGGGCAATATCGAATATTTGACATATCTTAAGAAAACAGGCAGTGAAACAGGCAGTATCGCTCCCGAAATAGATATACATGCATTGGTATCATCATCGCATGAGGTGCTTTAGAGATGAAGAATTTTTATATTTTAACCAACATGGAAAAAGATCCTGCTTTTGATTTTACCCGTAAAGTCGAGGATTACATACGCTCAAAGGGCGGGGTTTGTACCCATCAACTTCCGCAGGACGGCGTCATGAACACGGCCTGTGCAAGCCTTGTGCCCGAGGGTTGTGAGTGCGTTATCGTGCTTGGCGGCGATGGTACGCTTATTCAGGCGGCGCGCGATCTGGCCTCCTGTAAAATACCTGTATTCGGTGTAAATATAGGCACTCTGGGTTATCTTACCGACATCGACAAGGAGCACTGCTTCCTTGCGATTGACCTTCTTTTTGCCGATGAGTACAGCATCGATGAGAGAATGATCCTTGAGGGTGAGGTGTATCTTGGCGGCGCAGACAGACCGGTTGTCAGTTACGCGCTTAATGATATTGTTATCGGAAGGCTTGGCCCGCTTAAAGTGATCAATTTTGATGTGTATGTTAACGGCCAGTTCCTTATTAATTATCCGGCCGACGGGCTTGTTGTTTCAACGCCCACAGGCTCTACGGCATATAATTTGTCCGCGGGCGGACCGATCATTTCGCCTTGTGCTGATATTATCGTTATGACACCGATCTGTCCTCATATTCTGACAACAAGCAGTGTTGTGTTTGAGGGCAGTGATGAACTGGAGATAAGATGCACTCCATCAAGAAGCGGACAGGAACTCAGAGTCGCAACCTTTGACGGAAGCAGCGAATACCACCTCAAAACAGGTGACAGGATCGTTATCAGGCAGTCAAAGCGCAAGGCGTATTTTGCAAGGACCGACAAGCAGAATTTCCTGCAGATCCTGCGCAATCGTCTAAGCTAGAGCGCATGGCTGGTGCGCGGATCATATAGCCGCGGAGCGTATTTTATATAAACGGCATCGGGGAAATGCTTTATATATAACCGTTGGAAAGGAACAATATGTTACTTAATCTTCAGGTAAAAAATCTTGCACTTATCGAGTCCGCAGAGATTGAATTCGGGAGCGGACTTAATATTCTTACGGGTGAAACGGGTGCAGGTAAATCACTTCTTATGGGCTCGGTCAATCTTGCTCTCGGAGGCAAAGCGGGTGCCGATCTGATCGGCAAATATTCGGACAGTGCATTTGTTGAACTGAATTTCTCCGTGGATGAGGAGAAAGCAAAGCTGCTTGAGGAAATGGACGTATATCCCGAGGACGGTGTTGTGACCATATCCCGCAGGATCACAGGAACGAGAAGCCCTATTAAAGTCAACTCCGAAACGATGAAGGCTGAGAATGTCAGGATGATCACATCCCTTCTTATCGACATTCACGGGCAGCACGATCATCAGTCCCTTCTATACAAATCCAATCATATCAAGATACTCGATAAATTTGCCGCAAAGCCACTCTCTGAGGTTAAACCCGATTGTGAGAAGGCTTACAAAGCATATAAGGCGGCGCTTGCAAAGCTTGATGAATTCGATATTTCCGAAGAGGAGAGAAATCGTAATATAAGCTTCCTTCAGTTTGAGATCGATGAGATCGACAGTGCAAATATTCATATAGGCGAGGATGAAGAACTGGAGAAGGAATATCGCTGCATGTCCAATTATCGTAAAATAGCCGAAAGCCTCGGCGCAATTTCCGAGCTTATGGGAAACGACTCGGACGAGGGTGCATCGGACAGATGCGGCAGGGCGTGCCAGCTGATGTCTTCCTGCGTGCAGTATGATGAGGGCCTTAAGAGTCTGTATGAACAGCTCGCGGATATAGATAATCTGGTAGGCGATTTTACAAGGGATCTTGCCGATCATATGGCGGATATGGAGTTTGACGAGAAGGTTTTCTATGATACCGAAAGCAGACTTGATCTGCTTAACGGTCTTAAAGCCAAGCATGGAGGAAGCCTTGAAGCAGTGCTCGAGTATTACGATAAAGCAAACGAGAAACTCGCATTTTATGAGGATTATGAAGCTTCGCTTATGAAGGCAAAGAATGACGCGGACAATGCAAGGACGGAGCTTGTTAAGCTTTGCGATAAAATAAGCGCCATCAGGCAGAAGGAAGCAAAGGTGCTTTCAAGCAGTATTAAGGATGCACTTAAAGACCTGAATTTTGAACATGTTGAATTTGAGATAGAGGTAAGGGCGCTTGCCGAGCCGACCGCAAATGGTATGGACGAAGCACAGTTTATGATCTCGCTCAATCCAGGCGAGGAGCTTCGCCCCCTTGATAAAATAGCATCCGGCGGTGAACTTTCAAGAATTATGCTTGGGATCAAATCCGTTCTTGCGGGTAAGGACGATATCGGATGTCTTATTTTTGATGAGATCGATACCGGAATCAGTGGAAGGACGGCGCAGAAGGTTTCAGAGAAGATGGCTCTTATTGCTAAGGATCATCAGGTTATCTGCATTACGCATCTTCCCCAGATCGCGGCGATGGCTGATAATAATTACCTTATCGAGAAATCGAGTGATGAAACAAGTACGCGTACATCCGTTAAGAAACTTGACGAAGACGGCGTTGTTTCGGAACTGGCAAGAATGCTCGGCGGCAGTGAGATTACCGGCCTTACGTTTGAAAGCGCAAAACAGATGAGAGAACAGGCCAAAAACTTGTTTTAATACTGTCCGTATGGTATAATAGCACTGTTTGAAATGGGCAGTAGGTAGGATATATTCTGCGCCGTTTTCAAACATCTTAAAATACATTTTACAAGGAGTCGTGTCATGAAAAATATTCTGTATATTGCATCTGAAGCTGTTCCTTTTATCAAAACAGGAGGGCTTGCGGATGTTGCGGGAACTCTTCCGAGATATTTCGATAAGTCCAAATATGATGTCAGGGTTATGATTCCCAATTACAAATGTATACCCCAGAAATATAAGGATCAAATGAATTTTATCACCAATTTCTATATGGATCTTAACTGGAGAAGTCAATACGTCGGCATCCTTGAGATGGAATATGAAGGTGTGCATTTTTATTTTATCGATAATGAATTCTACTTCGACGGCTTCAAGCCTTACGGATATATACATCAGGATATTGAGAAATTCGCTTTCTTCTCGAAGGCAGCGCTTTCGTCGCTTCCTCTTATCGGCTTTAAGCCCGATATCATTCACTGCCATGACTGGCAGACCGGACTTGTGCCCGTGTATATGAAAGAGCGTTTTCACGACGGAGATTTCTTCAGGGATATGAAATCCATTATGACTATCCATAATCTCAAATTTCAGGGTATCTGGGATGTTAAGTCGGTTAAGGATATCACGGCACTTCCGGCTTCGTATTTTACACCGGATAAGCTTGAAGCATACGGAGACGCCAACTATCTTAAGGGCGGTATCGTATATGCTGATAAAGTAACGACCGTCAGTGAAAGCTACGCTGAGGAGATCAAGATGCCTTTTTACGGTGAGAAGCTCGACGGCCTTATGAGAGCAAGAAGCGGGGACCTCACGGGTATTGTTAACGGTATCGATTATAACGAATTCAATCCGGAGACGGATCCTCTTATCACCCGCAATTATAACCAGGTTACCTTCCGTAAGGAGAAGGTTAAGAATAAAATAGCCCTTCAGAAGCAGCTTGGCCTTGAGAACGATCCGAAGAAATTCATGATCGGTATTGTGTCAAGACTTACGGATCAGAAGGGATTTGATCTGATCGCATATGTTATGGACGAGCTTTGCAGCGAGGATGTTCAGCTTGTTGTACTTGGTACCGGCGAGGAAAGATACGAGAATATGTTCAGACATTTTGACTGGAAATATAATAACAGAGTGTCTGCAAACATCTATTATTCCGAGGAAATGTCGCATAAAGTATATGCTTCCTGCGATGCTTTCCTTATGCCTTCGCTCTTTGAACCCTGCGGCCTCAGTCAGCTGATGGCGCTTCGTTACGGTACGGTGCCCATTGTCAGAGAGACAGGCGGACTTAAGGATACGGTTCAGCCTTATAACGAATATGAGAGCACCGGAACCGGCTTCTCGTTTATGAATTACAATGCTCACGAAATGCTCAGAACCGTTAACTACGCCAAGAGCGTATATTACGGCAACAAGCGTGAGTGGAACAAGATCATAGACCGCGGAATGAAGATGGATTTCTCATGGAATTCATCAGCCAGGAAATATGAAGCTCTTTACGATTCACTCTAGAATATGTTGATTTATATGCCCCCGGCGCAAACGGCTTTGAACTGTGCGAGTGCATAAGAAAGGGGCAGGTAAATGTATGAATGAAAAAGTGATGAAGTATAATCAAAAAAACAGTTCGGTTCCCAACTATTTTAAGATACTTATTCCGGCGATTCTTATTGCCGTAGTTCTTGACGGCTTTTTAAGCGCGGCGGGGATTGCAATAGCTTATAACAAGAATGCTCAGGATTTTCGTGAAAGAGCAATTAATCTTGCGTCAATCATACAGATGCGTGAGATGAAAGAGGACAGCGAAGATAAAGTTAAATTCACAATTCAGCTGGCGAACAGTCTTGAAGTTTATGCGAATATATTTTATGAAGACGGATCGGCTATGTACGATAATTCCGAGGTTATATACTGCTTTAGGGAGGAACCCGATAATCCGGATGCTTCGGACGGTGCTTCGGCGGTTTTTACATATGCATATCTTGCAAACCCCGAGCTTATAAGCCTTATGGATGATTACAATAAGGATTCGTATTTGCAGAGAACCTCATATAGCTATAAGTCCCTGGAATATCGCCTTATTCTTGACAGTTTTATCCTCAAAGATAATAAAATATACCCCGAAAAAGCATCGATATATATGTGTAAGTCGAGAGTGGGCGCCGATTCTGCGCCGGTTCTTACCGAGACTCTCGAATACTCGCCGGATGTTACGGGCGGTATGCGATATACCTATGTTCCCGACGATAACATTTTTGGAAGCAGTTATCCTTATGTTGACGAGAATAATAAAGCATACAAATTCTTCTGTATTCATACTTACGGACTGCCCTTGAATGAGAGCATTTGCAGCGGTAAGGGCTACGAGTCTTATGAAGAGTCGTATACAGGAAATCTTTCGGGTGAAACAATAAGAATCTTCGTTGCCGTTAAGAATATTACTTTAACATATTTTGCCAGAACCATTATTCTGATCTGCGTGGCAGCAAGCATCGTTCTTATTGCACTTGCAGCGTTTATCGCCTATAGGATATATGCCGGAAAGAAGATTGCGTATGAGGTTAATGCTCAGAGAAAGGCGCTTTCCATGGCGATGGCGCACGACCTTAAAAGCCCGCTTACTGTTATAAGGGGCTATGCCGAGAACCTTAAAGAAGCTGAAAATCCCGAAGATAAAGCATTTTACAGCGATAAAATATTAAACATGGCGGACGATATGGATCTGCTTATCAACAATATTCTGGATTTTGGAAAGCTCGAAGACGGCTATGAGATGCAGCTTAAGAGCATTAATATTAAGAGTATCATCGAGAAGATTCTTGCTGCGTATCCGGACAATAATTTTGAATGCAGCCTCGAAAACTGCAATATTAAAGCTGATGAAATATATATGACAAGGGCTCTTACGAATCTTATCGATAACTCGGTCAAATATTCCTCGGACGGCAGCACAAATCTCTGCCTTGATGAGAAGCATTTAACGATCACGAATCCTTATAAAGGCAGCCTTAACAAAGATGAGATTCTTAAGCCTTTCAAAAGGGGTGATGATTCAAGAAGCGGAAGCGGAAACGGTCTCGGCCTTGCAATCGCAAACGCGATTATGACTCTTCATAACCATAAAATGACCATCAGTACCGATAACGGTATATTTACGGTAAATGTACTAAAACTTCCCACATAGGAAATTGGGTTTGCACCTTGAAAAATCAATATTTC
>CAKZZH010000078.1 GCA_937885345.1 uncultured Lachnospiraceae bacterium
ATTTATTTGATTTTGTTGAATTATATTAGGATTTTTAGTCGAACAACGTGAATTTTCACAGGAGGAAATGAAATCATGAGAAAGATATTATGCGCTGTCCTGCTTGTGTGTACTGTTGTTTCGTGTGCATGGGCGGATGTGGTGATAAACGATGAGAACTTCCATGATGATAATTTCAGGGCGTTCATGTATGATTTAGACAAGAACGAGGACGGCATATTGAGTGATTCAGAGCTTGCAGCCCAAAAAAATCTGAGTCTCAGGGGCGAAAATATACAGTCCTTGAAGGGCATTGAGTATTTTACGAATCTGGTGTCCCTTGACTGTAGCTATAATCCAATCTCAGAATTGAATCTGAGTGCAAATACGGCACTTACCTACTTGTACTGTTCACATAACACAGAACTAATCAGCCTTGATTGTCAGTCCACAGATATTGTTGCCATTGACGTAAGCGGGAATACGGCTTTGGAGTATTTGTACGCTAAAAACGCGAGACTTACAGCTATAGACTTAACGAGCAACACAGCACTGAAGAGCATTAACTTTGAGTCCTGCCAGCTCACAGAAATAGACCTCAGCAAGAATACAGCACTTCAGAACATAGCACTTGCGGGCAACCAGCTCGCGGCATTGGATCTCAGTAACAATATGTTATTGGAACAACTTACCTGCGGGGGCAATAATATTGAGGAGCTTGACCTGAGCAATCATACGGAATTGATGTATGTCGCATGTGAAGGCAATCAGCTAACAAAGTTGGATGTGAGCGGATGTACGGAGCTTCAAATGTTGTTCTGTTGGAGGAATATGCTTACAGAGCTTGATTTGAGCGACAACTCTAATCTGCTTATACTCAGGTGCGAATCGAACCAGCTTACAACGTTGGATTTGAGCCAGAATACAGCACTTGATATGGCCTATGCTCATTACGTTCAAGGCAACGAGCTTTACTTGAGCATAAACCTTCAGAGAATACCAAGCATTGACGTAACTATTCAGGAAGGAAAATACGAGTATCCTTACGCGCTTGACCTGAAGAAATACATGAACGCGTCAGACCTGCCCAATGTCATAGCATCAAGCATAAAGGCTGTTGATGAGGACAATGAAGAAGTAGGCACAAAATATTCATCAAACGGCATTATCGAGTTTGAAGCATCTCCGGCACGTGTGAGCTATAGATATATGACAGGCTTCAAGGATCTCAGCATGGACGTGAAAATAGGTGATTTGAACTACCTTACTGTCGCGCTTAAAGGTCATATATACCGTCTTTTCACGAAGCGTTACACATGGCTGGACGCAAAAGAATACTGCGAATCAGTTGGCGGTCATCTAATTACGATTACAAGTAGTGATGAGTTTATCGTAGCAGCTAACTTGATACATAAGGCCGTAAAAGAAGGGGACGTTGCCTATACGGGCGAGGCTTCGGTTTGGACCGGCGGCGTACTCTCAGGCGATTCGTGGCGGTGGGTAACTGGTGAGGGTTTGAATCTTAGAGTTCATTCGCTCACAGAAAATGCTGCTTATCTTGACATGGCAGTAATCCTCAGCGGCGACACTGTTTATAACGTAAATTTTAACGGCATGAGCAGACGCTACCTAATGAGCTTCATATGCGAATGGGAGCCAACTGAAATTGAAATTGCCCCCGTCAACCCTGAGTATGAAGAGTGGCGCAAAGACCCAAATAAGTATCTTGAAGGCTACGAGAACTACGGCGTAATTCCTTCTCCGCTTGACCTCTCGCATCTTACTAAGGCTGAGGCAAGAGACGTTACTGCATCTATCCCGGTAAGTTTTGACCCAAGAGGCTCGGATTTTATCCCGAATCAACCGGCTCCTACTATATGGATGCGGCGCTCACCAATTATATCAAGGAGAAGTATCCTTCGGTAAAATGTGCAGTCGCAACCTGCTGGGAAGAGGGCCCGAAAGCTTATCACACCTGCAATAACTCATGGTATACATTTATGGACGGCGGTCCGTGGGCACCCTGGATCCCTTCCAAGGTTAACACTCACGCACCTGCAGCCAATGAGGCTGAAGATTCCGGAATCGTTGCGATCCCTCATCTTTCGAGAGACCTTATTGCGTGCTATGACGGTAACGGTTCGAATTTCGGAACCCATCCCCAGAATGTACTTCGTGGAATGATCTACGACAGCAAGACCTGGGAGTTCCCTTATCTCTACAATCTCATCGATCAGTACAGAGCGCTTGCCAAATACAATAACGGCTACGCTTACAATATGATGTTCGTAGGACCGGGATGGATGAATAAAATGGGAAGATGGGAGGCACCTTACGAGCTTCTTGTTAAATCCTATGAGGACGGCTGCGCATACTACGGACAGCTTAAGAAGGAAGGCAAGCTTGTTGATATGACAATGGCTGAGTTTGCCGATTATTACAGAGAGAAGAAGACTTACACCGAGCCTGAGTGTGCTCTTTGGAAGGATATTTTATACGGATCCGAGAAACAGCTTTTCTGGTACTGCGATCCGTTTATGAGAGCTTGTGTAAATATGGATCAGGGCGGCGCGATCGTAGACCTCAGACCTTATGCAGCCAAACTTGAATGGGAGATCGGTATCGGAACCGACCATATTCAGGATGCTTCATATCCTTTCCTTATACAGGAAAAGTACAGGGCCGGATATTTTACACATTATGCGGGAGAAGGCACAGTAAGAAGTGCCAAGATCACATACAAGGGCGAAGAAGTCGATCTGTGTCAGTGCAGGACCAAGGCTCATTTTTCGCAGGAAGGCAAGGACAGGATCCTTACGCTCGATCCGGTTGAGATCGTATTTGCTGATCTTACACTTAAGCTTCAGAGCATTATTACTTTTACAGAGGGTTCAAGCGAGATCAAGATCGAGAGACACATCCTTGAGATGAGCGATCCTTCGGCTAAGGTCGATATCAACGAGTACATCGTGGCATGCTACGGTACAACCGAATATACGGAGGATATGTCTTCCGTCAGGCTTATGCTCAAAGGCAGTGAGGATAAAAGCCTCGATTATGCTTATAAGTGCCGCGAGGATGTTCTTGCCGGCGCCGACTGCGCACAGGCACTTGTTCCTCCTATTAAGACTCTTGTCACTCTTAAGGGCGAGGGACCCGATAAGCAGGGCTACTACAAGGAAGGCTATGCTTTCTCGCCGATGTTTACTTTAGGTTATAACGGTACACTTTCTGATAAGGAGGTATTTACGACATGGCTCAAGCTGGAAAGGGCAAATTAAATTTCAGATGTCCTTCATGTTTTATGAGGGATCTCGATATCGATATGTTTTATGACAAGGACAAGAAGGAATATTATTGCATCCGTTGTCAGTATACAGGCACTGAAGAGGATGTGCTTGCCAAGAACGAGATGGCACGTTTTCGCTACCGCGCAATAGCCAAGAGAATCACCGATTTTGATTAAGAGGCGCATATGGACTACATAAAAGGTGTTGATATTTCTACGCTGCATGAGATAGAGGAGTGCGGTGGCAAATATTACGATCACGGAAAGCAGGGTGACCTTCTGGACATTCTTGCTTCATATGATGTCAATTACGTAAGACTTCGTCTGTGGAACGATCCATATTCCGCAGACGGCAAGCCCTACGGAGCCGGAACGAACGATATTGCTGTTACAACGGAGCTTGCAAAGAGGGCGATCGATCATAAAATGGGATTCCTTCTTGATCTTCATTACAGCGATTTCTGGGCAGACCCCGGTAAACAGATAATTCCCAAGGCGTGGAAAGGTTATGGTATAGAGGAACTAGAGAAGGCGGTATATGATTTTACACTGAATACCGTTTTGGCGCTCAAGGGCGCAGGCTGTGAGCCCACAATGGTACAGGTGGGAAATGAGATCACCAACGGCCTTCTCTGGCCCTATGGGCGCAAGCCTGACGATGAGGAACGCGCAAGAGGAGACTTAAGCGGCTTTGACAATATGGCAAGGTTTATCTCTGCCGGTATACGTGCGGTGAGAGAAGTCAATCCTGATATCAAGATAATGATCCACCTTGATAACGGTGGTAATAATGCAATGTACCGTGACTGGTTCGATCATTATATCGAAAGAGGCGAAGACTTCGATATAATCGGGCTTTCGTATTATCCCTTCTGGCACGGAGATTTCTCGATGCTCAAGAACAATATGGACGATATTGCGCAAAGATACGGCAAAGACCTCGTAGTTGCTGAGGTTTCGATGGGTTTTACCATGGAGGATTACGCAGCTTACGAAAATCTTGCTCCCAATGAGCGCAAAGGCTACGCAACCAGGCAGGAACTTGTCGATAAACTGGATTATCCCATGACAGTAGACGGACAGATGGCGTTTTTAAGAGATTTATTTGAGATTATCGATGAGGTGCCCGGCAATAAGGGTAAGGGATTTTTCTACTGGGAACCCGGCTGGATCCCCGTTCCGAAAAGTGAGTGGGCAACCCCCGAAGCCCTTGAATATACGGGAGAAAAAGGCCCCGGCGGCAACGAATGGGCCAATCAGGCGCTTTTTGATTATGACGGGAATGCACTTAAATCGTTTGAGTTGATACGTGATTTACACGCGAAATAGTGCATATAAAGGGAATTTGACGAAAATTTAACATATATCCGTGCGCAATATAGCGCAAAATTTACTAAAATTTTCGAAAATAGTATTGCATTTTAGTAAAAATGGATATATAATCAATATTGGTTTTTGGTGAATGTGTCAATTTCTACCAAAGACAAGCGGTAAAGATATAGAATGCGAGTGCATTTTATAATATTCATTACGAAAATGAAAAGGAGAAAAGACATGAAAAAGAGAGTAATTGCTACAATGGCAGCTGCTACAATGGTTGCAGCACTCTTCGCAGGATGTACAGGAACATCCTCAAGCTCATCAGCAGCTTCAAGCGCAGCAGCTTCGAGCGCAGCAGCTTCAAGCGCAACAGATTCAAGCGCAGCAGATTCAAGCGCAGCAGACTCAAGCGAGTCAGAGGACCTTGGCTCAGGCGAGATTACAATTTGGGTTGCTGAGGCAGTTGTTGACACAACAAAGAAACTTGCAGATGATTTTATTAAATCAGATGATAAGTATTCAGGTTACACAGTAACAATCGAGGCTGTAGGTGAAGGTGATGCAGCTACAAATATGATCACCGATGTTGAAGGCGGAGCAGATATCTTCGGTTTTGCACAGGATCAGCTTGCGCGTCTTGTTGCAGCAGGTGCTGTTAACCCGGTAGTAGGCGACTACTATTCATTCGTTGAGAGCAGCAATGATGCAGGTTCTGTAGCAGCAACCAAGGTTGGTGATACAGCATATGCATTCCCTATGACTTCCGATAACGGATATTTCCTTTACTATGATAAGTCTGTTATCACAGATGTATCAACACTTGATGCTGTAGTTAAGCAGTGTGAGGATGCAGGAAAGAGCCTTTATTTCCAGATCAACTCAGGTTGGTATAACACCGCATTCTTCTTCGGTGCAGGATGTACAGTTACTTATGAAACCGATGAGGACGGTAACTTCACAGGATGTACATGTGATTACGATTCAGAGAATGGTGTTGAGGCTCTTGAGGCAATGATCAAGCTTGCTTCTTCTTCAGCATTCGTTAACGGTTCTTCAGCATCAGATGCTGTTGATTATGCAGCGATCGTTGATGGTACATGGGATAAAACAACAGTTAAGGATTACTTCGGAGATAACTATGCTTGTGCTAAGCTTCCTACCTTTACTTGCGGAGATGAGCAGGTACAGCTTTCAGGATTCGGTGGATTCAAGCTCCTTGGTGTTAAGCCTCAGACAGATGCAGGTAAGCTTAAGGTATGTCTTGACCTTGCTAAGTGGCTTACCAACGCTGATTCACAGTTAGCAAGATATGAGGCAGTAGGTTGGGGTCCTTCAAACCTTGAGGCTCAGGCTTCAGAGGCTGTTCAGGAAGATGAAGCTCTTGCAGCTCTTGGCGCTCAGCTTGCATACACAATTCCTCAGGGACAGTATCCTAACGATTACTGGTCAATCGCTGAGGCACTTGGTAATGATGTAATTGCCGGTACTATTAATGCAGACAGCGATCTTATGGCAGCACTTGAAGACGTTGTTGCTAAGTTTAAGGCTCTTGCTAAGTAATTATAGTTAAAATTATCATTGTATAAGGATGAGCAGGAGGTTTTCCTCCTGCCCATTCTATACAAAATCTTATGGAGGACCCTATGGGAGAGACGGTAGGTAAAACTGATCCAATGGTAAAAAAGAAATCCAACGATATGAAGCAATCCAAGAACATTTTTGTCAAAGCCGGCAGAGCGATTGCATCTTTCTTTAAATGGATAGGGAACGATATCAAAGAAATTGGGGTTACATTTAAAGAAGGCGACTGGAAGACCAGGATATCTTTCCTGATCATGGGTTTTGGTTCTGTAATGAGAGGCGCGGTATTAAAGGGTATTGCACTCTTTATTCTTGAAGCCGCATTTATTGCTTATATGGTTTTGTTTGGCGTGGGATATCTTAAGAAATTACCCACACTCGGAACAGTAGAAACACATTTTAATGACCTTGGTGTAAGAGTATACGGCGATAATTCATTTCTTATATTGCTGTACGGACTTCTCACCATCATATTTATTATAATCTTCATATTCTCATGGAGAGTTAATGTCAGAGTAAACAGGAACGAAGAGATCATTCTTAAAAACGGTAAGAAACTTCCTTCCAATGCCAAGACTTTTAAATCTCTTTTTGATGAGAACTTTGACAAGACACTTCTTGCACTTCCTGTACTCGGGGTAAGCCTTTTTACAATGCTTCCCATCATTTTCATGATATGTGTTGCATTTACCAATTATGACTACACACATCAGTCACCTACCAAGCTATTTACATGGGTAGGCTTTGACAACTTTGTAAATATGTTTTCAACAGCAACCGATGGCTATGGCTCAACATTTATGGGAGTTCTCGGTTGGACACTTATTTGGGCTTTCTTTGCAACATTCCTTAACTATTTCCTTGGTATGGCTGTTGCACTTCTTATAAATAAAAAAGGAGTCAAGTTTAAGAAACTCTGGAGAACGATCCTCGTACTTACGATCGCTATTCCTCAGTTCGTTTCTCTCCTTTATGTATCAAAGATGTTTGCCGTAGACGGAATCATCAACAAATTCCTTTTGGCTCATGGCTGGATAGACAAAGCGATTCCTTTCTGGACCAACGGCACATATGCAAGAATACTTATAATCATTATTAATCTCTGGATCGGTATTCCTTATCTGATGCTTATTGCAACCGGACTTCTTATGAATATTCCCGAGGATCTTTATGAATCGGCAAGAATTGACGGTGCCAACAAGTTCCAGATGTTTATGAAGATCACACTTCCTTATATGTTATTTGTTACCGGACCTTATCTTCTTACACAATTTACAGGTAACCTTAACAACTTTAACGTCATATACCTTCTTACGGGTGGCGGACCTACATCCACAACGCTTACGGGCGGTGCCGGCAAGACCGACCTTCTTGTTACCTGGCTCTATAAAATGACAGTCGACAAGACGGATTATAAGACCGCAGCCGTAATCGGTATTATGGTTTTCCTTGTAACGGCGATTATATCACTGGTGGTATATAACATTATTCCGTCAGTAAAAGATGAGGAGGGATTTCAATAATGGCTAAAGCAATAACAGGCAAAAGAAAAGTGCCCAAAATGCACAAGCAGCATAAAGTTGCAGGTCTTGTAGGAGCTTATATACTTCTTGTTATTATAAGTATTATTTGGTTATTTCCCTTCGTGGGTATTGTACTTCAGAGTTTCAGATCCTATCTTACCGAAGATGGTGGAATGGTAAGCTACCTTGTCCCCAAGGCATTTTCATGGGATAATTACGCTTTCCTTTTCTCCGAAGGTTCCGGATTTACAAGATGGTATATCAATACCGTTATTATCGCATTCTTCGTTGCAATCCTGCAGACACTTATGGTCCTTTCAGTCAGCTATGCACTTTCAAGAATGAGATTTAAGGGTAGAAGACTTCTCATGAACCTTTGGTTGATCCTCGGAATGTTCCCCGGATTCCTTACCATGATCTGTCTCTACTTCCTTCTTAAGAACTTCGGACTTACACAGGAGGGGGCTATCCCGGGACTTATTCTGATAGGATTTGCTTCTTCCGGTATGGGATATTATGTATGTAAAGGATATTTTGATACGATTCCCAAGTCTCTTGATGAGGCTGCCAGAATTGACGGTGCTTCGAGAGCAAGAATATTCTTTAATATTACGATACCGCTTTCAAAGCCGATCATAATCTACACAGCACTTACAGCGTTTATGGCACCTTGGTGTGATTATGTATTTGCTTCTTATGTAGCTTTTGGTAAGACATCAAGTTACAACGTGGCCGTTGGTCTCTACCAGTGGGTTAACAATCAGGATTATCAGGGATATTTTACCAGATTCTGCGCCGGCGGCGTAATGGTTGCGATCCCGATAACGATTCTGTTCATGCTCCTTCAGAGGTATTATGTTGAAGGTGTGACCGGTGGTGCCGTAAAGGGTTAATCACGATTACAGACGGCCTTCGGCTTATATAGCCGGAGGCCGATTTTTGGTTATGATAAAAGAAGGTAGGATTTAAAATGAAAAAAATTGTTTCACTTATATGCGCTGTCACTATGACGGCAGCGATGTTTATGGGGTGCACCGGTACATCTTCGAGTGCTTCGTCGGATGCGGCGGACAGTAATTCGGCATCGGGCGCCTCATCTGTGGATGAGAATCCTTCGGGCAGTGCATCTTCTGTGGCTGATTCCGCTTTTGATCAGGAGGATATTCCTCTTAATATTGTTGATGATAATTACAGGAATTATTATGAGATTTTTGTCGGATCATTTTATGATTCAAACGGGGACGGAATAGGAGACCTTAACGGTATTTATCAGAAACTTGATTACATTGCGGATATGGGCTTTACCGGAATATGGCTTACACCTATTATGGAATCCACAACCTATCATAAATACGATGTAGTTGATTATTATATGATCGATGAAGACTTCGGTACGATGATGGATTTTAAGAATCTTGTGGATGGATGCCATGAGAGAGGGATCAATATCATTATCGACTTTGTAATGAATCATACATCAACGCAGCATGAGTGGTTTAAGACTGCGACTCAGTATCTTAAAGGTCTTGGCACCGATGAGGTTCCAAATGCTGAGGAGTGTCCTGAATATGGGTATTATCATTTTTCACAGAAAAATGCCTCCAATTACAGTAAAGTATCGGGTACCGGCTGGTACTACGAGAGTGTGTTCTGGTCGGAGATGCCCGATCTTGATCTGTCCAACGAGTCACTTCGCAGGGAGATCGAGGCGATCGCGGATTACTGGATAGATGCCGGTATTGACGGTTTCAGAATGGATGCTTCAATGCATTATGAAGAGAATGATGCTTCATTTAACGCTGAAGTGCTTGACTGGTTATACAGTCACTGCCTTGAGAAAAATCCTGATTTCTACATGGTTTCGGAGGTTTGGGCAGGTTCTTCGGTAATTGCGGATTATTATAAGAGCAACACGCCGAGCATGTTTAACTTCCCGCTTTCAAGCGGTGAGGGCGCGCTTGCCAAGACCGCAAACGGTACAATGAAGGCTGAGGCTTTTATTGATAAAATAATCAGCCTCGATTCCGAATATTCTGCATCTTACGCGGATTATATCGATGCGCCTTTCCTCTCCAATCACGATCAGATAAGAATTTCGAACACGCTCAACGGTGATCCCGTTAAGATAAAATATGCAGCCGGACTTCTTCTTACACTTCCCGGAAATCCCTTTGTTTACTACGGCGAAGAGATCGGTATGAAGAGTAAGGGAACGGAAGACCCGAATAAGAGACTTCCTATGGTATGGTCCAAGACCGACGATACCGGAATGACCGATCTTCCCGATGGAGCATCTTCGGGAATTGAGTCGAATTTTGACGGCGTGGATCTACAGCTTGATGATAAGGATTCCATTCTGAATTATTACAAGAAAGCGCTTCTTATCCGTAATCAGAATCCCGAGCTTGCAAGAGGAGATATGGTTAAGCTCGATGCTCTCTGTGACGGAACGGTAGCGGCAGTAAGAAGGACTTATGATTCAAGCTCGATCATCGTTATTTATAATTCTTCGGAAGAGGCGGCCACGATCGATCTGTCCGCAGAAAGCTCCATTGATACGAGCACGATCGAGATGAGAGGATATCTCACCGTTGATTCTTCCGACGCCGTAACACTTGACGGAACAAGCCTTGTGATGCCGGGCAGATCCATCTGTATAATAAAATAATTATTTAAGCGGCACCCTGTTGAAGGGTGCCGCTTTATGTGCTATATAAAATAGTCTGTTCTAGTGAATCTCTTTGTGCCATTCCTGAAGCGACTTAATGTCATCGTCACCGTATTTTTTGACGTAGCTTATTCCCTCGGCTGCGGCCTTGGCGGCTGCAACGGTTGTGATATAGGGGATTCTGGCCTTGATGGCACTCTTTCTGAGGTAACTGTCATCGTGAACGCTGTCCTTACCGATAGGAGTGTTGATCACAAGATTGATATCTCCGTTAGTGATCATATCCATAATATTCGGACGTCCCTCGTATAATTTTTTAACCTTCTCGGCAGGTATGCCTGCTGCGGTGATAAGATCGAAAGTAGTACCTGTTGCCAGTATTTTAAAACCGGCCTCATTAAACAATCTTGCAATCTCCGGTGCCTCCGGATGATCTTTCTTGTTTAACGAAATAAGAACGTTTCCTTCGGTCGGAAGTTCTGCTTTGGCAGCTTCTTCGGCCTTAAAGAAGGCTTCACCGGTTGTCGATGACAAACCGAGTACCTCACCTGTGGAACGCATCTCCGGTCCCAATACCGGGTCAACCTCAGGGAACATATTAAACGGGAATACTGCCTCTTTAACTCCATAATACGGAATATCTCTTTCCGTTAACCCGGGAACCGGTGAAGGCTTACCGGTAAGCTCGGAAGTGATGATCTCAACCGCAAGCGGTACCATGCGGATGTTACATACTTTGGAAACCAAAGGAACGGTACGGGATGCTCTGGGATTCGCCTCTATAACGAATACCTTGCCATCCTCAATGGCGTACTGCATATTCATAAGTCCCACAACATGCATCTCCTGTGCGATCTTGCGGGTGTATTCCTTGATGGTCTTAAGGTTCTCATCAGGAATATGCTTGGACGGAATGATACAAGCGGAGTCACCGGAATGAATTCCCGCAAGCTCTATATGCTCCATAACGGCAGGAACATAAGCGTTGGTGCCGTCCGCAATGGCATCTGCCTCACATTCCATTGCGTGATTTAAGAATCTGTCTATAAGAATAGGTCTGTCGGGAGTAACACCGATAGCCGCATTCATATAATCGGTCATGCTTTCATCATCGTAAACAACTTCCATTCCGCGGCCGCCAAGTACGAAAGAAGGGCGAACCATTACGGGATAACCGATCTTATGAGCGGTAGCGATCGCCTCTTCGACGGTTGTTGCCATTCCGGCTTCGGGCATCGGGATGCCGAGTTTATCCATCATTGCGCGGAAGAGATCCCTGTCCTCTGCAAGGTCGATAACTTCGGGCGTTGTTCCGAGGATCTTAACACCGTTCTTCTGAAGGCTGTCAGCAAGGTTAAGAGGTGTCTGACCGCCGAACTGAGCGATAACGCCGACAGGCTTTTCCTTACGGTAGATGCTGAGTACATCCTCGAGTGTTAACGGCTCAAAGTATAATTTATCGGAAGTATCATAGTCGGTGGATACGGTTTCCGGATTACAGTTAACTATGATAGTCTCGAAGCCGAGTTTCTTTAAGGACTGAGCCGCATGTACGCAGCAGTAGTCAAACTCGATACCCTGACCTATACGGTTCGGACCGCCGCCGAGGATCATAACCTTGGGCTTGTCTGTATTGATCGGATCGTTGTCCTTGGCATTGTAGGTAGAGTAGTAGTAAGCGCTGTCCTCTGTTCCGCTTACATGCACCGAATCCCAGTTCTCGCACTGTCCGAGAGCTTCGCGCTTCTCACGGATCGAATCCTCCGATATTCCGAGAATCTGCGAGAGGTATTTGTCGGAGAAGCCGTCTTTCTTGGCCTGAATAAGAGCTTCATCAGAAGGCATGCTTCCCTTGCATTCAAGAAGTTTTTCTTCCTCACATACAAGTTCCTTCATTTGCTCGATAAAATATTTTTTAACCTTGGTGAGCTCGAAGATCTCATCTACGGTAGCGCCCTTACGAAGTGCCTCATACATTATAAAATGGCGCTCGCTTGAAGCGGTTATGAGAAGCTTGAGAAGTTCTTCCTTATCCAGGGTATTATAGTTCTTAACAAAGCCGAGTCCGTAGCGGTCTTTTTCAAGAGAACGGATCGCTTTCTGGAAGGCCTCCTTGTAATTCTTACCGATACTCATTACCTCGCCGACGGCGCGCATCTGTGTACCTAATTTGTCCTCTACGCCCTTGAATTTCTCAAATGCCCAGCGAGCGAATTTTACAACCACATAGTCACCGTCCGGAACATATTTGTTCAGGGTGCCGTATTTACCGCAGGGAAGCTCGGAAAGGGTAAGACCTGTAGCAAGCTTTGCGGATACGAGAGCAATGGGGAAGCCTGTTGCCTTCGATGCAAGTGCCGAAGAACGTGAGGTTCTCGGGTTGATCTCTATAACTACCACACGTCCCGAAACAGGATCGTGTGCGAACTGTACATTGGTTCCGCCGATGACTCCGATATGCTCTACTATCCTGTATGCCTGCTCCTGCAGACTCTTCTGCACATGTCCGCTTAGTTCATTTTTCATGAAATACACGCACAAAGATCCCAGTGACGTGCCGATAAACGGTACCATCATTCCCCAAAATATATCCAAGTTCATACTTTCACCTCTTCAGTTACCTTTAGCTAACTTATTATAGAAGTTTTTTCAAACCGATGCAATTTCAAAATACCGTCCGGTTGTATCTTGCTTTTCTTAAGAAAAGCTATCCGTCTTTTTGAAAGCACTTCCGGAACACTTCGTAGTTTTCGTTTCCGGATCTCTTTATCGCAAAGATCAGATATGGAATCTTCTGCGTATAGTTTCCTGTCTCAATCACTTCTTTGAACACTTCAGAAACCAGGCTTGGCGGATTGCGGAAAGCACCGCAGCCAAAGGCACCTAAGATCAATACCTGCACATCATTATCTACCGCTGCCTCTAAGATGTTCTGAATTCTCGAGGTGAAGATTTCTTTCAGCTCTTCTTCGCTTTTTTGATATCTGCCGGAATTATACGGAGCAGCAGAGGTAAGGATATCGACATGGATCCACTCCTCTTTACGCAGATACTGCGGATTCGTCTGATCATCCTTAAACACGCAGATATCCGTATTGTAGATCAGACGGTCCGATGCCGAATAGCTGTCCGCTCTTTTATGATAGCCATAATACTCTCCATAAACATTTCCTGAAATCAGGCACAAATAGAGATTGCTGCTGCGGCACAGAGCCTCTTCCTGTGCCATGGCACCGTTAGTGACTCCGCCTCCCGGATGCACCGGGTTAGCAAAATTCAATACCGCTGTTTTACCGAAAGAGATGTATTTTCTTGCAGCATCAAAAGAAGACATCTCCTCCACAAGAATCTTTCCTGCTTCTTTTAACTCCCGCTCTTCTGCTTTAAATCCCTCCGGATATACCTTTCCGGAAGCAATTGCCTGCTCGGTATCTTCAGACAATTCCTTCAGAGAGAATGCTTGTGTATCTTTGAAACACTCGATTAAATCTATCCTGCTCATAATTATCTCCCCTATTAAAAAACCCGAGGTCTCCCCCGGGTTTACGATTGAACTATTTCGCAATTTCCTGCGCTCTTGTCTCTCTGACTACATTGACCTTGATCTGACCCGGATATTCCAGTTCAGATTCGATCTGCCTGGCAACATCTCTTGCCAGGAAAGTCATATCGGCATCGCTGATCTGATCCGGGATAACCATAACACGGATTTCCCGACCTGCCTGAACAGCAAATGATTTCTCAACGCCCTTGAAGTTATTGGTGATTTCCTCAAGCTGCTTGAGCCTGTTGGAGTAGGTTTCGATCGTCTCTCTTCTTGCGCCCGGTCTGGCTGCGGATATGGCATCTGCGGCCTGTACCAGACAGGCGATCATGGATTCCGCTTCCACATCACCATGATGCGAGGCAACTGAATTGATCACAACTGCGGATTCCTTGTACTTCTTGCAAAGCTCCACGCCAAGCTGGATATGGGATCCTTCCATATCATGATCCACCGATTTTCCGATATCGTGGAGAAGACCTGCACGTTTTGCTAACCGGGTATCCGCTCCAAGCTCACTGGCCAGAAGGCCTGCAATCTGCGCCACTTCAATCGAATGCTTTAAGGCATTCTGTCCGTAACTGGTACGGTATTTCAACCGTCCCAGCAGCTTGATAAGCTCTGGTCTCAGACCATTTACGCCTACGGTAAATGTCGCCTGCTCGCCTGCTTCTTTGATTTTCTGTTCCACTTCCTTCTGGGC
>CAKZZH010000079.1 GCA_937885345.1 uncultured Lachnospiraceae bacterium
CATAAAAACCGACGATGTTCGCGAGGAAGACGACGTCGACATCGTCAACGCCCAAGGAAGCGAGGGCCTCGCTAGTCATCTTGGCGTCGAGGTGGCATTCGCCCGAGGTGTTGATTTGGATGGTCTTGACCCCGGTCAACTCGGCGACTTTGCTGGCATCGACATCGGCGTCCATGTCGGCCTCGATGACGCCGACTCTCACCCTGTCTTTGATCCTGTTGATGAGATTGACCAATAGGGTCGTCTTGCCTGAACCCGGCGAGGACATGACATTGATGAAATAAACGCCCTTCTCCTTCAATTCGGCGCGGAGCTTCTCCGCCCGTAAATCATTATTGGCCAATACCGATTGCTTGACTTTGATGACTCTTATCTCACCCATATGCATCTCCTTTGAAGCGCGATTTTGATTTTAGATTCGCCATATTATAATATTGACTCGATGGAAAACCTCCCCCAAATCGTAGGCAAAAATCTCGCAACCCTCCGCAAAGCACGGGGACTTACGCAGCAAGAACTGGCCAAAGAAATCCATTATTCCGATAAATCGATCTCCAAATGGGAACTCGGTTATTCTTTACCTAGCGTCGATATCCTAAAGGATTTCGCCAAATTCTATAACGTGAGTCTCGATTACCTGACCGAGGAACAGACAGCCGAAAACCTCCAAAAGGCCGCCAAGATGGAAGAGGGAGAGGCCAAGAGGCAAAGGATTAACAAGCTTATCGTCATCGCCATGACGGTGACCATCGCCATCCTCATTTGCATCTCCGTTTTCTTCTCCGAATATTTCACCCCTTTCACCGACAGCATCCCCACCGCCGAAGAGAGGGTTGGGTTATGGATCATTTTCGTCTGGATGGTCCCATCCACGACTTTGATTGTCGCCATCGAGGCCCACTTCTTCTTCCATATAAGAAACCTGACGATTACCCTACTATCGGTATTCGTTTGGACACTGCTTTTGTCTTTCTGCATTCAGTTTGGTTACTATAACGACCGCCCGGAGCCCATTTGGTACATCATGGTCATCGGAATACCGACCCAAATCATTCTCATCCTTTTCGGAAGATTGAAGAAAAAGACCTAATCGCCCTGGCCGATTCTAGCTAAATATCTTCTAAGAATAACGGCGGCAGCCACGGAGTCGATGCTCTTTTTTTGTTTTTTGGCCTTCTTCCCACCCTCGTGGAGCAAAGCGGAAGCCTCAACTGTCGAATTCCTCTCGTCTTGCCTTTCCACCGGTATGGAAGGGAAGACCTCGTTTAGGGAGAGGATGAACCTTTCGACGACCGGTGTCATCTCACAGGGATCCCCCGAGGGGAAAAGGGGATAACCGATAACGATGAGCTCGATTTTCTCCACGGCCAGTATTTCCCTGATATGTTCGATGGCCGCCTGATACTCCCCCGCCTTGAAACGAAAATTGGGAAGCGGGGTGACGAAGAGGCCGCTTCTGGAGATGGCGGTGCCGACGCTCCCCTTGCCTAGATCTATCGAAAGGATGTTCTTCTGCATGCGATTATTAAATCACTTGCTTGGTCTTCTTCCAAATCACCATGGCTCGAAAAACGAAAAATATTCCCCTTTTGCGAGCGAAAAGACCTTTTCAAACAATGTATGCAAGGTAAACTACAAACGAAAAAGGAGAAACCATGAACAAAACAAGTTGGGACCTCACGGTCTTATTCAAAACAAATGAGGAATTCCTCAAAACCCTCGAGGAATTCAAATCCCTCATCCCGAACCTAGCCGCTTATAAAGGACAACTCGCCGATGAGAAAAAGTTAGCCGGGTTCCTGCGATTAGACAAAAAGGCCAATATGCTTTTGGTGAGATGTTATTACTATGCCTCCATGCATAGCGATCAAAACAAGAAAGACATCCATGCTTCCGCCGATTTGGGAAAAGTCAGCCTCGCCATGCAGGAATATGGAACCGCCGTCAGTTTCCAATCCCCCGAACTATTGGCTATCGGGGAGGAGAAACTGGGGAAGTTCCTCTCCGACAATCCGGAATTCGCCGAATACGAATTCCAGTTCCGTTCCCTGTTTTTGGAAAGAGGACACATCCTCTCCGGGCGCGAGGAGAATTTGCTTAGCCTATATTCCCCCTTGGCCAGGTCACCCCGCTCTCTCTATAGCCAATTGACAACCGCCGACGGAAAGGCAAAGTCCATCACCTTGTCCACCGGGGAAGAGGTTACCGTCACCCAGGCCAATTGGACTTCCCTCGTCGCCAAGGCCGAAAGGGAAGAAGACCGCCAAGCCATCTTCGAGGCCCTTTATTCCCATTACGATGAACACAAATCGACCTATGGGGAAATCTATAACCTTTCCCTCCAAGCCCAACTCGCCAACATGAGAGCCCGTGGGTATTCGAGCATCCTCGAGAGCCATCTCTATGGGCGAAACATCCCCCTTGACGTCTTCCACACCCTCATCAAAGTGGCCTCCGAAGGCTCCGAACCCTTGAGGAAATACCTAAATCTCCGCGCAAAATACCTCGGGTTAGAGAAGCACCGTAGCTATGACCGCTTCCTCCAATTGGCTAAACCAAAACGCCGCTACACCTACGAAGAGGCCAAAGAACTCTTCTACGATTCCATCTCCTCCTTCCCGGATGATTTCCAAGCCAAGGCCCGCGAGGTGACGAAGGAAGGCTATGTCGACGTCTATCCTGGCGTTGGCAAGCGCAGTGGCGCCTATTCCAATGGCGGATATGACATCCATCCCTTCATCCTCCTCAATTTCGTTGGGGAACTCGACGATGTCTTCACTTTGGCCCATGAAAATGCTATATCGGCATCATCAAGCGACTGAAGCCACATGATCGAACTGCCGTTTTCCTTCTCGCTGTCAAATATGATGGCATATTTCTTATATTCCTCAAAACCCATCATTCCCTGGGTAAATTCAATGATCTTATCATCATCGATTTCTGCTTCTCCAAATAATCTGGACTTAATGCGCATAATAACCTCCCATTTAAATGTAATCCAAAAGTGATTGTTTAACCGTCCTGGAAGCAGCCGTAAGTGCCGCTTCATATAAAGTAGACGCCGAAGAATATTTGATAACGGTATCTTCAAGCTCAACATCTTCGTTCTTTGATTTAAGATCCGTAAAAGTCGTCTTCTGTTCGGTGAGCCTGCTTCTCGTAAGATTAAGTCTTGTCATTCTTGCGCCAAGATCGGATATCTGAATGTCGATCTTATCCTGGTAAGCGGTAACTCTGGTCATCTCCTGAGAAAAAAGGCTCTTCATATTCTCGGTTGCATAATCGAGTTCCTTCTTGGCAGCTTCAATCATACTGTCGAGTTTGGTCTGGGCATCCTCAGACGAATAAGTCGGGCTTTCTTTCATTTTTTCAAGCTTCGAGATTGTATCCTCAACCTCTTCAACCTTAAGAAGAGCATTGCACATATCATCGATATCTCTTCCGATATCGTAGCTGATCGTCTCGGATCCGAGAGTATTTACTCTGAGAGTCTGGCTGAAGTTAACGGTAAAAGATATCTCCTGACCATCCTCATCAAGATTGTATTCAATCACATTGGATGGATCCGTAATATCCTTACAGTTAAAATACATCTCCGGTCTCGGATCGCCGGCAAGGAAACCATCCTTCTGATATGTAAAAGACAAATCTTTCGAATCCTTGAAATCTTCATACTGGGCATCCGGGATCACAAGTTCACCCGTATCATATACATAATACACCGTTGTTGTGTTTTGTGCAAATGTATCATAGCCTCCGGCTGCAGATAATTGTGCTTCAAGGTCGGCCTCCGAGATGGATACCACACTCTTGGAGAATTTGAGGCCCGATATAGCACCGCTGTCATCATAGTTGTAACTCGTTATACTTGTTGCAAAACCGGTACTTTCAAGGTCATTATATGCAAGTCTGTACTTGTATACGTCTATGCCTTCCGGGGTATCGGCCGCGCCGATCGTCCGAAGGCCGGAAGCATCCGCAGGAACATCAACACTCCTGAGCATAAGCTGTCCCTTAATAAGATCGGCTCCTGTAAAATTCTGCTCAATCTCGTATTTCTTATTGGCATCGGCATCGGTAAGGAAGGTAAAAGACGTATCCGTCTTAAATCCCGTAAAAATATATCTTCCCGCATTTGAAGCATTGGCCTGGGAATAAATCTCATTCTTGTACTGCTTAAGAACCTCTATGATCGAACTTCTGTCACTCTCGTTAAACTGGTCGGAAGCACCCTGAACACAGTATTTATATACATCCTGAATAACGCTGTCCATATTCTCAAGCGAAGTGTCGGTAAGTTCAAGCCAAGCATTTGCCGCGGGAACATTGGTCTCAAGATACATATTTATCTCATTAAGCGTGGATCTGAGTGAGAGCGCCCTGATCGCAATAATGGGGTCATCGGAAGGCCTGGTTATTTTCTTCTCCGAAGACATCTGATTCTCAAGATCGGCAAGATTGCTCTTGGACTTGCCCACATTCCTGAGCGTGTTATTCATCATCATCGTATTGGTTATTCTCATCTGATCATCCTTTCAAAAAAACACATCCGCACTGCAACGCCTATACACCGGTCTCATTTATCAGCTTGGAATAAATCTCCTGCATGACCTGAATGACCTTGGCAGAAAGGTTATATGCATTCTGGAATTTAACAAGGTCAACGCCTTCCTCGTCTTCATCAACGCCGCTGACCGAGGTTCTCTGGTTATCGATCGTTGCCCTTACATTATCATAGTTCTTGGAAAATACTTTCGCTGTACTCGTATCAACCGAAATAACGGAAACCAGTGAACGAAGGTATTCATCGAATGTGCCGTTACGGATAGTCTTCTCATCCTTAAGGGCGATAAGGTCCTTAACCATATCATTATTGGCAATGCCTTGTGTGAGGTCGTAGGAATAAGGAAGAAGCTTGGTATTATCGAGTATGAGTTTATTAACGCAGATACTCGATGCGCTCACATATCCATCCTCATCATCATCATATGCCGATACAAAAAGATTATGCAGAGTCGAAGAAGAATTGTTCGTTCCGTCATAATGTACGATCTCATTGCCTTTCTCGTCATAATGAGGATGATTGCCGTCCGCATTGGCAATAATATTATTAAATGCATCTGCAATACTCTGCGCAAATGCATTAAGCTGCGACTGATAATAAGGGATACCCTTATAGGAAGGATTGCGGTAGGAATCAGCCTCAACCGTAAGTGCCCTGGAGTATCCGGCACTGATATATGTGCTGTACTGGATCGCAGTCAGATCCTGTGTTCTTGCAACAGAAGCATTATCATAGCCCGCATCGCCGTATTTGAGAAGGTTGCCGTCATCATCCATTTTAAGGAAATTGCCATCAGCGTCTTTGAGACCAAGAACCTCGTACGAATCGTTGCAACCATCCCTTATATCGATAGCAGCCTTGAGCGAACCGGACATCGTATCGCTGTATACGTTAAAATACAAGCCGTTCTCCCATTTTATATCATATAAACCTTCTATATCGCTTGCATTACGCTTCTCATCGGTTGCTCTTGCATAGAGTTCGAGTTTGTTGTAATCATAGCCGTCGACAAGTACCTGGTTGTTGATTATAACCCTGTACTCGGTCATACCGCCATCAAGCGTAGCCTCGGTTGTTCTCGTATCCACATATTCGGAAAGTTCATCAATAAGTACCGCTCTTGCATCTCTGAGATCGTTCGCGGATCCGCCGTTCATCTCAATAACATTGATCTGCTTATTAAGAGAAGCAATCTTCGAAGCAATGGTATTGATGGAATCAACATTACTCTTAACCGCATCGTTTGCCTGCTTCTGCACGCTCGAAAGATTGGTAGAGAGCGTATTAAAATAATCCGAAAGGCTTGCTGCGTAATTGAGGAACTGATTACGCGCAACCTCGCTGCCGGGATCATCATTTGCAAGAGTATTGAGAGCTTTAAAAAGATTCTGGTATTCTACCGTAAAGCCGTCAAGATTAAATTCATCAAGATATCCTTCAATAAGGGAAGAATACGACTCAAGCGTCTTGTATTCACCGTAGTTGCAGTTATTGTCCCAGTATTTTGCGTCATAATATGCACTTCTGAGCTGATTGATCTCCTCAACCTTAACTCCGGTACCGACCGTACCGTACGTAGAATAAACCCTTATGGAATCGGCCGCTGTCTGGCTGGCCACCTGTTTGGTATATCCCTCGGTATTAACATTCGACACATTGTGCGCCGTAGTATTGATAGCAATATTACTTGCCGTAAGTCCGCTTCCCGCGATTGTTAGTCCGAAAAAAGTATTAGCCACTTAAGATCACTCTCCTAGCCTACCATTGCAATAAGTGAATCAAGCATCTCTGTAATAACATTGATATATCTCGAAGATGCACCATATGCCTGCTGGTATCTTATCATATTGCTCAGTTCTTCATCAGAGGATACACTCATAACCTCCTGCCTCTCGCTGTCAAGGGCATTTGCAAGAGTTGTTTCATTGTCCGCCATGCTTTTATATATAGAGCCTCTGTCCGCCATATCAAGGGTCATCTGCTCATAAAATTCTTCAAAAGTAAGAGAATCGTTACCGTCATTGTATTGGAGAAGATCCTGATCAAAAAGAGCGACCATTGCCTTGGCCTTGTCGTAATCCTCCTCCCCCTCAGCGGTATGAAGAGGCATCTTGGAGAAATCCTGAAGGATTTCGGAATTAACGGTAACATTGGTTACGGTATAAGCCGAGGCATTGCCGAAAGTGCTTATATCATTTCTAACATAATAGGTATTGCCGTCCGAAAGTGTGGTGGCAACATATCTGTCACAGTAATTTCTGGTAAAAAGTTCGACCCCGTATGTACCGTCCGCTGCCATCGAAGCCTTATCGGTATCAAGTACGGTGTACTCCTGTCCGCCGACCGTAACAGTCTTCTCCGGACATAAAATATCATTGATCTGCGTTACAACAGAATTAACTAATTTATCGAAATTGGCCATAGCCACAACAAGAGGAGAAGATTTCTCGGATGTAAGATATCTCTCATATGCAGCCTGAGCCTTGATATATTCAGGGTTTTGGGTTCCGTCGGTATATGTGGTTGTCACATAATCATCGGGATCGGGCTCGGTCAAAGTCTCGAAGGTAGGTGTTACGCTGCCTCTTGCAGCAAGAAGTCCCTTAAGGCCGCCCACATCCGTATTGTCCTCGGTGCAGATCTCAACATTAAGATTGTATACAGCCTGATTACCAAGTGCCGGCCAAACCGGTTCAACAAGATCGGTACCAGGAATTGTCTCAAGCCCCATCTGATAAAATTCGGTATCATCAACAAGGGGAATGTTCTCGAAGGAAATATATACCGATTTGTTCGCGTATTCCTTGACATTTATTTTACCGTAGGTAGAAAGCTCGTCTATAAGAAGATCTCTCTCGTCCCTAAGGCCGTTCGCATTCTCAATATTGCCCGCCTCGATCTTAGTAATACGCTCGTTAAGTTCAACGATCCGCTGTCCGATTTGGTTGATCCTGTCCGTAATATCGATAACATTCTGATTAAGTGTATTCTGATAGTCCAAAAGCCCGTTATAAATACTTTTGGAGCGATCGATAAAAGCCGTCGCAGCCTGAACAAGACCGGACACCGCAGTCTGGTCTGTAGGCGTTGCAGTCAGCTCATTAAGCGAATTAAGAAGCCCGGTGAGAGTATCCTGATAAGCAACACCGTCGAGCTCGCCGAGGTGCGTCTCAATCTCATACACCGAGTCATACATATTCTCATAAAATGCCTGTCTTCCGCTCTCTTTACGATACTGAGCATCAAGGAACATATCCCTCACATGAGCGATCTCCAAAATGCCAACGCCCTGACCTCTCTGGCCTGTATTAATGGCAGATGTCGTGGCAACATTATTATAGGCCGTATCCTTATATACAACCTGCTGCCTTACATACCCTTCGGTATTGACATTCGCAATATTGTGCGCCGTAGTATTAAGCGCGTTGGAGTTGGATTGTATTCCGGACAACCCAACATATAAAGACTGCATTCCGCTCATATAAACTGCTCCTTACTGCTTCGCATCGAAGCTTCCGCTTCCGCCATATCCCGGTGCATCATCCACATATCCGGTTCCCGAGTAATTGGCCGTCTGTGGCGCATTCCTGAGGCTCTGAACAAGATTCATCTCAAACTGAACCATCTCAAGAGATTCATTAAGCAAGGCCTGATTGCTATCATTGACTTTCTGAACATTTGACAGAGTATTCTTGAGTTTGTCGTGAATAGCGTCTATCTTGGCCTGTTCGGACTTCTGTTTAGCCAAAAGTCCCGAAAGCTTATCAAGCGTCAGAGTGGATGCATCCTTGCTGAGAACGCAGGCGATATCATCCGTCGCTTCAGCCCTCTTCTTCTCGAGAACATTGATCCTCTCGACAACGAGCTGTATCCTCTCAACGACATTTGCAAGACCATCAAGATCCCTGGCGACTATTTTACCGGTCTCTTCCATAGACAGCCTGAAAACTTCCTCGTACTCGCTATTCTCTTTCTCCAAAACGTCAATTAAAGTGTCAATAAGACTTGCCATGCTCTGATCTCCTACATTTGGCGATATCCTCGCGCATAAAATGCACGGGAATTATAAGGTTGTACCGTACTTCTCGGCTAATGCAGCAGCAAAATCGTCAACATCAACGTCCATAATGGAACCGTCAGCGATCTGTACCCTAGCCTCTGCTACCTTATCCTCCCTGATATCGGAAGCATTTGCAACTGCCTGCTTTGCGATCTGGTAATCTCTGCCAAAAGACGATATTTCCACTTTGTCGCTTCCGTAAACGCCGGCTGCCTTGGAAACATTGGGCTTTTTGGTTGTCTGATATACCTGTGTGACCTGATTAAAAGCATCAATCCTCATAGGTCTCTCTCCTTCCATGGATGCGGTTTTCACGCACTATTTTGTAATCCTGATAAAAAGCATACTCATCCTTTTTATGGATTCATATTTTTTATCGGCTGTTTCTTATAAAAATTTAGTAAAATAATAAAAAAATACAACAATCCGCAGAAAAAGCATCTCAATCTGCGTGATTGTTGTATCATATGTCATATCATGGCAATCAAAAAAGTACAATCCATCCTAGTTATCAAGGAATCTCATTCTCGCACGGTCTCTTTCCTGCTGTCTCCTGTCAACAGGCTTTGGCTCGTCCTTCTTATACATACTGTTAAGATTATTCTTCATGCTGTCCTTGCACTTGGCACAGAATCTTCCCGTTTTGATGGAAGCACCGCAGTTCTCACATTCAATACCGACAGGTGAATCATCTCCAAAAACAAGTCTCTCTTCTCTGATCCATCTCTCAATCTGCTGCGAAGTAACATCATTATCCTCAGCAATATCGTGTATTGTCGCATGAGGATTATCAAGGATATACTGCTTAACATTCTTGAATTTGGCCTCAACCTCAGCCATGCAATTAGGGCAGATAAGATATCCGCCACCCATATAATTAAATAATCTACCGCAGTTCCTGCAATTCTTAACTTCCATTATATTAACCTCCTAAAATCCCTTGCCTATACAGGAAGTGATAAAATATACATTCTCGGCTCCGGCACGCTTTAAAGTTCTCGCACATTCATCGATCGTCGTCCCGGACGTATAAATATCATCAACAAGGATAACGTTCTTATATTTTACAACAACGGGTCTGATTTGAAAAGCGTTTTCTATGTTTTTTCTTCTGACCATGTCAGACACCTCTTTCTGTGGCTTTGTGCTTCGAACCCTCACGAGAATCCCTGTATCTACAGGAATTTCAAGCACATCACCGATACGTCTCGCCAACACCTCGGCCTGATTGTAGCCCCTCTTACGAAGCTTCGAAGGATGCAGCGGAACCGGGATCAAAACCTGTGCCTGCCACGTCCGGATTCTCGGCCAAAGATTCTTCCTGATCTCCGCCGCATAGAAGCCGGCATACTCCCGTCTGCCCGAATACTTAAACCTGTACATGCTTAATTTAATATCGTCAGAATACGCGAACGCAGCAACCCCCTGATCAAAAAAATGTCTCTTTCTGCTGCAATCCTCGCAAAATTCCTTTTCCTCATCCTCAAGCTGCTTGCCGCACAAATAGCATCTCGGCTCTTCAATCCTGATAACCCTCTTATCGCACTCCTTACAGATCAGCATATTCCTGTCATTCTGGCACGGCAAAATACAGTCGCAAACCGGGCAGCGTCTGGGAAACAAAAGATTATTGATCCTAAAGATGAGTTCGTTTCGTTCCATATTATGCCTTTCAAGATGGGAACATATTTCAACTGTCCGAAATAGGCTTATTATATAAGGTTTAGAGCATGCCGCCATTCTTGCGTTCGATAAGACGCTCGGCGAGAGAGGTGTATCGATGGTATTCGGACTTGGCGGCAGCCATGCTATAGAAAGCTTCATCGCTTCCGACTATGCAGATGCATTTACGGGCGCGGGTAACCGCAGTGTAAAGGATGTTGCGGTTCATCAGCATGCGCGGACCGGAAAGGAGCGGAAAGACGACGGCCGGATACTCGCTTCCCTGGGCTTTGTGGACCGTTACGGCGTAGGCGTGCTCGATCTCGTCGAGCTCTTTGAATTCGTAAAGCGCGATCCTTCCGCCGTCGAAGCGCACGCTCACTTCATTAAAAACATGGCTTATATTCACGATAATCCCCATGTCGCCGTTGAAAACGCCGCTTCCCTTTTCAAGGATCATGCCGTCGTGGCCGCGTATTTCCCAGGTTTTGTCGTAATCGTTTTTGATCTGCATGACTTTGTCGCCCTCACGGTAGATCACGTCGCCGTAGGCGGTCTGCTGCTTGCCGGGTTTCTCGGGATTGAGTTGCTGCTGTAAAACAGCATTCAGCCTTATCGTGCCCAAAGCGCCCTTTTTCATCGGTGTAAGTACCTGCACTTCCTCCGGAGAACAGTCCACATAACCGGGGAGCTTTATGGAAACAAGTGCGGCAGTCACACCGATAATGCTGTCTGCATCCTCCCTCTTGATAAAAGGAAATTCCTTGCTGGAGGGGCCTATGGTAAAAGGCTCGCCGGTATTTATTTTGTGGGCGTTTAAGACGATGTCGCCCGCCTCGCTCTGACGGTAGATCTTGGTGAGTTTGACCGTATCAAAGCACTGCGAATCGATGATGTCGCCGAGCACATTGCCGGGACCAACGCTGGGAAGCTGGTCCGCATCTCCGACAAGGATGAGGCGTGCACCCTCCGGAACTGCTTTCAGAAGGCTGCTCATAAGGAAAATATCCACCATCGAAACCTCATCAACGATCACAACATCGCACTCGAGCGGGTTCTTGTCATTACGATTAAAATGTGCCCCCGAAGTTGTGAACACAGCCTTGTTCTGCCCTTTATCCGGGCCGTCAAGCATCCCTTGAGCGGGCGTAAATTCAAGCAATCTGTGAAGTGTGAGGGCGTCATGCCCGGTCGTCTCGGTCATTCGTTTGGCAGCGCGCCCCGTGGGTGCCGCGAGTAAAATATTCAGTCCATCCTCTTCAAAGAAACGGATCATGGTATTTATCGTTGTAGTCTTGCCGGTACCGGGACCACCCGTAATAACGGTAACTCCGTGGGTTGCGGCGTATTTTATCGCACTTATCTGCAACTCGTCAAGTTCGGTATTCTCATACCTAAGCGCCTTTTCGATCAGTCGGTCAAAAAGGCGGTCGGATATTGCGCTGTCGTGATCGAGCGCAATAAGTCGTCTCGCAATATCAAGTTCGGTCATATACATTGATTTAAGATAGATGCGTTTGCCGGGCGGCTCAGAGCCGGCGTTATCTCCGGACAGTTCCGAGCCCGTTTCATTTTTGACCACCAGTTTGGAGTCGATCGCAAGTTCCGTAATAAGTCTGTCGATATCCTCCTCGCTGCAGCTTTCCTGAAGCAGTTCGCGGACATCGCTCATAAGGATTTTACCGGGCACATAGACATGACCGTTTGCACATTCGTTTTGAAGCGCATAGAGGATCCCGCTTCTGATGCGGTAATCGCTGTCGACAGGTATGCCGGCGCGGCCGGCGATTTCATCGGCTATTTTAAAACCGACACCGTCTATATCCTCGGCAAGTCTGTACGGATTGTCTCTGATAATGTCGTAAAGTCCCGAGCCGTACTGTTTATAGATTTTCACGGAAAGATTCATGCTGATCCCCAGATCCGTAAGGAACATCATGGCATCGCGCATTTCCTTCTTGGTCACGACCTGGTCGGCGATATCGATCGCTTTGGTCTCGCTGATGCCCTTAACCTCGGCAAGCCGCTCAGGTTCCTCTTCCATTATCCGAAGAGTGTCCTCGCCGAATCTCTTGACGATCCGCGCAGCCATAGTTTCTCCAATGCCTTTGATGGCGCCGCTCGCAAGATATCTCTCCACCGCATGAACACCCTCGGGGGCCTTGCGCTCGAAGCTTCTTACTTTAAAATAAATCCCGTAATTGTTGTCAATCTCGGCGCTCCCTTCAAATTCCGCATATTCACCGGGGTCGATCAGAGGAAAGGTTCCCTTGCAAGTAATGTCAGGTTCAAGCTCGTCAGCGTACTCAGGTAGCTCTTTCTTAAGCCTTCCGTACTCCGTCATCGACAGAGAAACATCCGCAATTGTATAGCCGTTGTCAGGATTTCTGTATTTGATTTTCTCAATGTAACCTTTAACCTTCATCACGGCCTCCATTATATTGCGCTCTTAGCCCCTCACCGGATGATTTCGCACAAGGAGGCTTCGCCTCGTTTGAAAACCCGGAGAAAGCCGCACGGCATTGATCAAAAGGAGCATATCCTTTCAAATGAGCCATTACAGCCTTCCCCGGGCCTTAGTAATACCTGTTTATACACGTTTCGCAGCTTACAGACTGTCCGCGTAATTTCTCTTCATCTGCTCATAAAGCATCTTGGCGATTCCGATGCCGTCGCCACGCTCTGTTGCGCTCTCGGCATATTCCTGATAAAGATTGTCCTTAAACATGTCAACGTATTTGGACGCTGTGGAATCCTCGTCATTATCCGGAATCATCTTCTCCATGCCCTTGAAGGCTTCTTTGATAAAATATGCCTCAAAAGACTTGCAGGCCTCCATGAGTTCGTCATCAGTAGCCTTGGAATAATCAGTGCTTTCAAGCTTATTCTTAAGGGCGGATACTGCCTCCGAATAATTGCTTGAATTGGTATATGCAGATGTAATCGAATCAAGATTAAGACTTGACATAAGCATTCTCCTTTATCTCTTCAGCTGATTAGCCTGTCCAAGCATATCGTCCGCAGCCTGGATGGCTTTGGAGTTCATCTCATATGCTCTCTGCGCAATAATGAGATTAACCATCTCGTCGGCAACCTGAACATTGGACATCTCGAGGTATCCCTGGCGGATCTCGCTCTTCTCGATATCGTCATTTCCGAATTCAAGAATTGCATCACCCGATGCCTTCGTTGCCTGATACGAGGTGGAACCAACCTGATCGAGTCCGGCAAAATTGGTGAACTGCCATACACCGATCCTTATCCCAAGGCTTTGAGGATTATTGTCCTCATCCGGATAGCAGAATTCACCATCCGCAGTAGCCGTAAGAAGTGATGTAGTATAATCGCCGCTGAATACGATCGGCTGTTCATCCACATCAAGAATGGGATAGCCCTCGCTCGTGCAGAGCATAAAGCCGCCATCCTCCATGGTTCCTATTTTAAAGTCTCCGTTACGCGTATAACTGATCTTGCCCGAAGCATCCTGATATGCGAATAAGCCTTTGCCGGATATGGCAAATCCAAAATCATTGGCCGTCTCGGCAAATCCGCCCTGCGCAAGATGGGAGGTTATGGAAGCATTTCTCGTACCGGTACCTACCTGGGCGCCGATGGGCTTCTCATCTCCGTTGGCACTTGTTGAACGTGTCTGCAAGGTCTGATAAAGAAGTGACTTAAACTCTGCAGTCTGCGTCTTATATCCTGTAGAATTAACATTTGCAAGGTTGTTGGAAATAACATCAACATTAGTCTGCTGCGAAATCATTCCTGAAGCCGCAGTATATAATGCTCGCATCATAAGTCATTCTCTCCTTTCACTATACTCTTCCGAGGCTTACCGCCTTCTCGAGGGTGGTATCGATGGTTTGAATAACTTTCTGGTTGGACTCATAATCCCTTGCGATAGAGATCATTTCGACCATTTCGGATACAGCATTGACATTGGAAGTCTCAAGATAACCCTGAATTACTTTACATGAAGGCTGCGTCTCAGTTGCACCATCGATAGCTATGTACATATTCTCGCCATATTTCTTCAGGTAGTCGTAATCCTCAAAATCGGTAAGCTGCAGTGTTGATACAAATTCTTCATCGGCGTAGATATTGCCGAATTCATCGATCGTAACATCCGAAGGTACCGGAATTGTGATTAATCCGCCGTCAGAAGCTAAAATAAAATCGCCATCCCTGGTCATTAAAACGCCGTCCTGATTTACGGTAAAATTACCGTCCCTTGTATATCTGACGGATTCGTTTCCTTTAGCATCAGCGAAAGAAACAGCAAAGAATCCTTTCCCGCTTAAAGCCACATCAAATTCATTGCCGGTCTCTTCATAACTTCCGTCGCTCCAGTCGGTATAAGTCTCACCAACCTTAACACCAAGGTTGAATTTACCTATGCGCTGAGGAATGTAATGAACAGAGCTGTCGTTGATCTTGATCGCGTAGACCGAATCAAAAGTCTGTGATGTAGCGCCCTCTTTTTTGTAGCCGGTAGTATCGGAGTTGGCAAGATTATTGGTGATGACATCCATACGGTTCATCTGGTTGACCATTCCCGTCATTGCGGTATATAAGCCTCTTACCATATAATACTCCTTCCTATACTGTGTCTACTTAAGATCGTCCAGGAATTCAATGAATTTGCCGGTTCCTATAGCCACCGCGGTCATGGGATCCTCGGCAGTCATCGTGTTGATTCCCAGTTTGTCCTCGATAAGTTCCTCAAGTCCGGAAAGGAGGCTTCCGCCGCCCGTAAGGACGATTCCTCTGTCGGCGATATCTGCCGCAAGTTCCGGAGGAGTCTTCTCAAGAACGTTATGGATAGCTTCAACAATCTGTGTTGTAGCTTCCTTAAGTGCCTCTTCGGTCTCGGCGGATGTTACCTTAACGGTCTTGGGAAGGCCTGTTACAAGGTTACGTCCTCTGATATCCATGGACACTTCCTCTGCTCTGGGGAAAGCGCTGCCTATCTTGATCTTGATGTCCTCGGCAGTTCTCTCGCCAATGAGAAGATTGTGTTTTTTACGCATGTATTTCATAATGGCTTCATCAAAATCATCACCTGCGACCTTGATGGAAGCGCTGCAAACCGTACCTCCGAGCGAGATAACGGCTATATCCGTTGTACCGCCACCGATATCAACGATCATATTGCCGCAGGGTCTGGAGATATCTATTCCTGCTCCTATCGCTGCTGCAATGGGTTCCTCGATAATGGCAACCTCTCTTGCACCTGCCTGATAGGCAGCATCCTCAACAGCCTTCTTCTCAACCTCTGTAACTCCGCTGGGTACGCAGACACTTATTCTGGGCTTCTTGATAAGCTTGCGTCCAAGTGCCTTCTGTATAAAATACTTGAGCATCTTCTCCGTTACGGTGTAATCGGAGATAACGCCCTGTCTAAGCGGTCTTACCGCAACAATGTTTCCGGGTGTTCTTCCAAGCATCAATCTGGCTTCCTCACCGATTGCCTTGATCTTGTTGGTATCCCTGTCAAAAGCTACAACGGAGGGCTCTTTGAGAACTACTCCCTTACCTTTGATATATACAAGGATGCTCGCGGTTCCAAGATCGATACCTATATCTGTACTCATAAATGATGTTCTCCCTTCAAATCTTATCTTCGCCACTTCGGCTGTTCTCTATTATGCATATCCCCATAAAACATATTTTATGGACAAAGTACGCCATATACAGAAGAATTATACATAATAACAACTGATTTTGGAAGAGTTAATTTCATTTATGGTATGTGAAATTATTCCCACTGCTGCGCGCCTGCTTACTGCGCTCACAATTATATCGGCAAATACTTTGGAATAATTAACCCCCCTGTAAAAAAAGCCTCCACTGTTGCAAATGGATTGGGCGGATACAGGACATGCCCGTATCCGCCCAGAGGGTAGTGGAATGAAAAAATCTTATAAGCGCATTTATATCGATATACGACTGACCTGTATGTGCGGAGGATTATCTCCTTCCGCCGCCTCCGAAGCCGCCCATGTTGCCTCCAAAGCCGCCCGTGTTGCCTCCAAAGCCGCCCATGTTGCCTCCAAAGCCGCCCATGCCCGAGCTTCCCACGCTTTGGCTGTCCTGAGTCCAGGTATATGCAGTCGTGCTGCCTGCCTTTAATGTATAGCTTTCGTTTAACTCAAGGTTTTCCGAACATATCCAAGCGCTTGAATAGTTGCCGTTAACCGTAAAGCTTATTACTTCGTTTCCGGAAGAATCCGTTACCGTATAGTCACCGCTTGTAAATGATAATCCGCTCATTACAACCAGGTTGCAGCATCCGCTTGATGAAGGTGTTTCGCAGATACCTCCGAGAGCGATTACAGTTCCGCCGGTAACTGTTATCTGACCGTCAAGGTCGACCGAGCCGGCCATGGATCCGGAAGAACTTCCTCCGTATACTATCGTGTATCCTCCGGTGATCTCTATATTACCGTTTGAATCAATTCCGTCGGTATCACCCGTAGGTGTTGTTACGCTAAGGTTTCCGCCCGTTATCTTGATAAGAGGCGTCTCACTTCCGCCGTTATTGGCATTTAATCCGTCATCGCTTGCATATACGGTAGTGTCTCCACCGTTGATATATATAAGGTTGGATTCGATCCCTTCGTATGATGTAGTAATGTCGATATCTCCGCCATTAATTGTAATGATACTGTCAGCATGTATTCCGTCGTCACCGGCCGAAATATTTATATCGCCGTCGTTTATCACGATCTCCACATCACAGTGGATGGAGTCATCCGCAGAATCAACGGTAATCGTACCGCCTGCGATATTGATATATTTATCGCTCTTGATACCTTTGGTCGAATCGGAATCATCCGAGCTGTCGCTTTCTGTGGTGCCCCACATCCCGCCCCAGCCGCCCATGCCGCCCATGCCTGAGCCGGTATGTGCTGCAACATTTGAATAACCGCCGCCTGACTGAATGTCGATATTTCCATCCTCGATATAGATGGTGTTGCTTGCCTGGATACCGTCGCCGGCGCTGATGATCGTGATGTCACCGCCTGTGATATGTATGTAGCCCTTATCGGAATCCTCGGTATTGTCGGATTTTATACCGTCTCCGTCAGAAGTTACGGTAATGGTTCCGCCTGTTACCGTTATTGAATCATTGCCTTTAATACCGTTGTTTACGGCATCTACGGTAATTGTGCCGGATACTATTTTAAGATCGTCCTTACATCCGATACCGTTATTGAAATTACCGTTTACCGTCAAAGTTCCTTCGCCGTTGATCGTGAGATCATCCTTACTGAAAAGGCAGGCATTGGGTTCTTCGTTTTCTGTGTCCGCATATGTATAAGTACTTCCGTCAGTTAAAGTATTGGTTGTCCCCTCGGCAAGTGTGATCGTTGTCTTGTCTGCCTGGGTTATATAGATCGCCGCGCTGTTCGAACAGTTAATTGTTACTCCGTTCAAAATAAGATGAACCTTTGCGGTCGAATCCGCACTTACTATGATCTGTCCGTCATCAAGTGTACCGCTTATTACATAGGTTCCTTCCTCACTTATGGTGACCGTTGAACCTGAAATCGTATATCCGCTTCCGCTGCCTTCTATAGAAGATCCGTTTAATGTGATCTCTGCGGTTACATCATCTGATTCGGTTACCGTATCGGACTCTTTAAGTGTTGTAAAAGAAGAAATATCTGCCGTTCCTTCCGCTACAACCGCTTCAATATCCGAATCGGAAGCTGAAGAAGAGGATGATGCGGATGAATCGCTTTCTGAGGATGAAGCGCTTTCTGAGGATGAACCGGTATCACTTGATGTCACTGCCGAAGATTCTGAAGTACTTGATGTTGATGAAGCACCGCAGCCCGCAAGCGAAGCACTCATAACCGTTATCATTCCAATTGCAAACAATTTTCTAAGTTTTTCGTTTCTCATATGATCAACTTCCTTTCACTGCCTTTTTTCAATAAGCCGTTTGCCGCCCTGTTTCTTTCGGCCTCTTTCGTGGGCTTATCATTTCTGTAATCATCTTGTATATGAAGAAGAGGCCTGTTTGAGTGGGAGGGGGATGGCCCCTTCATTGATTCACATCTTACAGGCGATTTGTGTCGTGACAATGGGTGAAATGTGAAAAGTAAGTGAAAATTATTTACATCACATTATGGTCACATTCAATTGTTAATGTAATAATGATATAGTTATGTATCATCATAAAATGCTATAATGCATTAAATGCGACAAAGAAAGGAAGATATTAGATGACAAAGAAACCTTTATATGCACTCGGCGCTATGCTTATAAGTGCAGCAATGCTTGCGGGATGTACGGCAAATTCTTCATCCTCCGCATCATCACAGAGCGCATCAGGCTCCGCTACAGACAGCTCGGCAGATGAAACCACAGCCACAGACAGCTCGGCAGATGAGACCACAGCCGCAGACAGCTCGGCAGATGAGACCAC
>CAKZZH010000080.1 GCA_937885345.1 uncultured Lachnospiraceae bacterium
CTCGAACCTATGACCCTCTGCTTGTAAGGCAGATGCTCTCCCAGCTGAGCTAAGATCCCTTAAGCAGTTCCCGATATTCTCGAAAACCTGCTTTGCTATTATATTATCAAACTTCGGCTATGTCAATCTGTTTTTTGAGAAAAAAGTTATGATAAACTTATTTTCTGCCCGATATGATCCAGGGAGCGGGCTGCTGCTCGAAAACATTCTTGCTTGTAAGCTTGGAAACGGATATCTGGATCACCGAGACATCCGTAATCCCGTACTTTGCAAGTATATCGCGCATATTGGCCGCAACGCGGAAATCAAGTGTATAGATCACAAAATCCATATCCGGATTAAGCTTTGTAAGATAATCGAGCTCCTGCTCAAGACTTGCCGATGCAACAAGCATCGTAGTATTCGGAACAGGAAGACCCTTCATCGTATCCTCACCGACATGATCGACTATCGAGATATTGTGAAGGCCGAACTGGTTGGCATTTTCCTCCATGGTCTCACGGTCGCTCTCTTTGTATTCAACCGCGATTACCGTACCTTCGGAAGCGATCATCGCTGCCTCAACCGCGATCGACTCGCCGGAAATAATACAGAGATTCTTTCTGTCATCGATCTGCATCTTGGAAAGAAGTACGGATCTGATCTCGGAACCGACATATTTAACGGAACCGCTTGCAAAAATCTTATTGTCCATTCCGAACTTTACGGTGCTTCTGGCATTGGGATTAAGAACGATCATTCCCGCCGATGCGTTGATACCGCGGTCGATCATTGCGGATACTTTATCGCGCTTGATCTCGCCCTCAGGCTCTGATCCTTCGTTGTAGATAACCTCGCAATCTCCGAGACCTACGGACCACATTTTATAGAAAATATCCTTATCGCCGGCCTGTGTAAAAACAAGCACGCAGCGATGTGCCTCAACGGTAGGGATGAGGTTTTTGTTCTTTCTTGTGATATCAAATATTTTAACATGCTCCAGATCGATATCGGTATTGTCTGAGAAATACTGAAGCCATGCAAGGATATTGCCGTTGGTAAATAATTTATCTTCCATTGTGTAACCTCCTTATACTTTGCGCTTCTACTTGCATTTGGCAAGAAGCTGCTCCCACTTCTTGTCAACATACTCCTGAGCAGCCTCAATGGTCCACTCGTTACCTGGCTTAAAGCAGTGCTTGAACCTGGCCTGTTTGGACATAAATTCCTCGACAGGAAGCTTTTTCTTAGGCTCATAGGTGAGACGGTACTCGCCGTTAACAACCTCGTATACGGGCCAGATACAGGTGTCTATCGCAGCCTTGCAGATAGCGATAAGATCCTCGGCCGGATATCCCCATCCTCTCGGGCAGGGCGTAAGCACGTTAACGAAGGTAGGGCCTTCGGTATATATAGCCTTGTGAGCCTTCTCGTGAAAATCCTTCATATTGCCGAACAGAGTCGTCTGGGCAACATAGGGCGAACCATGCGCTACCATGATCTGCGTAAGATCCTTCTGATCCTGCTTCTTACCTACCGATTCGGCGCCGAAAGGCGTAGTCGTTGCGGATGCGAATCTGGGAGTTGCCGAAGATCTCTGTGTTCCGGTATTCATATATGCATTGTTATCGTAGCAGAAATATGTGTAATCATGCCCTCTCTCAAAGGCTCCGGAAAGTGACTGGAAACCGATATCATAGGTTCCGCCGTCGCCTCCGATCGCGAGGATCTTAACGTTCTCATCGGCGGGTATCTTACCGCGTCTCTTCATAGCGTTATAAGCAGCTTCAACACCTGCCGCGGTTGCGGAAGCATTCTCAAATGCCGTATGGATATAAGAATCCTCCCAAGCCGTGTAAGGATACTGGAATGAAGATACCTCAAGGCATCCCGTTGCATTACAGATAACCGCTCTGTCCTTCTCATCAACCGCTCTCATCATTGCTCTGCAGACGATTCCCGCACCGCAGCCGGCACATAATCTGTGTCCCGAATGAAAACGTTCAGGTTTATTCATTTCTTCTTTTAAATTATATGCCATGGCTTACTCCCTCTGGCCCATGTGGGTATAAACCTCTCCCACATCGCCCGTCTGTGCTATCGTCTCAAGTCTGTCGTATACGCTTCTTGCGGATTCGACTGTAAAATCCCTTCCACCGAGACCGAATACGATATCGATCATTTTAGGTCTGTTATCAAGATTGATGCAGGCACCGGAAACCTCGGCAAATAACGGTCCGCCGCATGCCGAGAAGCCTTCGCTCTTATCCATTACGGCAACTGCTTTGCAGCCCGCAAGCGCCTTTGCGATCTCAGGTCCGGGGAAAGGTCTGAACACGCGGACTTTAATAAGTCCGACTTTCTTGCCCTCAGCGCGCATAGCGTCAACGCAGGTCTTGGCGGTACCGGCACTTGAACCCATGATAACCATGGCAAGCTCGGCATCTTCCATACGATATTCTTCGAAGAAACCATAGCTTCTTCCGAATGTATTCTTAAAATCCTCCGCTACTTCAAGAATAACCTTTTTGGCATTCTTCATAGCCTGAGCCTGAGCCACACGTGCCTCCATGTAGTAAGAGGTTACGCCGTAAGGACCCACCGCAAGGGGATTTTCCTTCTTAAGAAGATAGTTCTCGGGATGATATTCGCCAACGAATGCTTTGACCTTATCATCCTCTTCTAGTTCGATATTCTCGATCGCGTGTGAGGTTATAAAACCGTCTTCGCAGATCATAAGAGGAAGTCTTACATCCTTATGCTCCGCAATTCTGTGAGCCATCAGGTAATTGTCGTATACTTCCTGGTTGTTCTCACCGTAAATCTGGATAAAACCGGAATCTCTCTCAGCCATAGAATCCGAGTAATCATGATTGATATTAATGGGACCCGTAAGCGCACGACAGGCAACCGCAAGTACAACGGGAAGCCTTAAAGATGCTGCAACGTAAAGGACCTCATTCATATATGACAGACCTGCCGAAGAAGTAGCCGTAATGGCTCTTGCTCCCGCAGCCTCCGCTCCGAGACATGTGGAAAGTGAAGAATGCTCACTCTCGACGCAAACAAATTCGGTGTCTACTTTACCGTCGGCAACATACTGTGCAAAATACTGAGGGATCTCAGTTGACGGTGTTATGGGAAACATTGCAAATACATCCGGATTGATCTGACGCATTGCAGTGGCAATCGCCTCATTACCGGACATTCTCTCTCTTATACTCATTGTGCTTCATCCTCCCATACAATAGCTTTGAAAGGACACGCACCTATACAGATACCGCAGCCCTTGCAGTGCTCGTAATCAAACTCGGCTCTCTTACCGTCCTCAACAGGAATTGAAGCATCGGGACAATAAGGAACGCAGAGAAGACACTGCTTGCAAAGATCGGGAAGCCACTTGGGAGTTCTCGATCTCCACTCACCGGTCTTGGTAAGTCTGCTGGTTCCGGGCTCATAAATCTCACAACCCGTTGTCATATCCTGCCATGTGATTTTCTCATTGATATCTTTTGCCTGATTAATCATCCCTTCACCTCATCCATGGATACACGAAGGCATTTGAGATTGCCTTCTACAACCTGTGGTTTCTTGACAAATTTGTGCCTGTAGGAACCCTCCATGTCTTTCATAAAAGTCTCTTTGTCAATGATACCGCTTACGGCCACAACCGCAGCAAGCATCGGTGTATTGGGAAAATATGCTCCGAGGCAGTCAAGGGAAATCCTGCGGGCATCGATCGTGCAAACCCTGCCCTTATATGAAGGTACTTCTTTCCTGATATCATCGGGGCTCTTGGAAGTGTTAACGATAAGTGCTCCGCCTTCCTTAAGACCTGAAGCAACATCAACGCTTTCAAGAAGCGTCTCGTCAACCACAACAACATAATCGGGATCATAGATGTTGGAATGGATGGGGCAACGCTCATCCGAGATCCTGTTATACGCCGTAATAGGCGCACCTGAACGCTCCGGACCATACTCCGGGAACGACTGAACATACTTGCCCGACATAAAAGCCGCATCGGCAAGTAACTGGCTTGCGGTCTTGGCGCCCTGTCCGCCTCTGCCGTGCCATCTCACCTCAACCATGGATGAAAGAGATGAATCTGCAGCATTCTGCATGCTTGAATTTGAATTCTCACTCATAGTCTAAATCTCCATTTTCATATAGAAACACGATAGTCCCGAAAAAAGACTATACACTCTCAACATAATAGAACGAGTGCGCATATTTTACAAGGTTTTTTTGTAGAAAAAGCCGAAGGGCAAATGCCCTCCGGCTCTTATCTGACTATTTGTTTTAATCGAACGGGATTAAATTATCTCTCGAAAGAGAATTTCTTGGTAGCAACTACAGCGCCTGCTGCAAGTGCTGAAAGACCAAGTGCTGCTACAGCGAAAGGAAGAGCATCACCACTTGTGGAATCGGTTGCTGTGGTATCGTCTGCTGTGGTATCGGCTGCTGAAGTAGAAGTGTAAGACATATCTGTGAGAGTACACAGTTCACCGCCAAGTGATAAATATACAGTTCCGCTTGCCGCAGTGTATGTAAACGTTGACTTAGCACCTGCAAAATCCATAACTACTGTTACGGTTGAACCATCTCTACTAGCTGTAACTGTACCTTCTGCACCAGCCTTCTCTGTTGTAAGAAAAGCATCCCAATCCGGTTCGGTATCTCTAACGAATGAATATCCGTCACCAAGTCCGTCATTAGTGTTAGCAGAAGGAGTCCATCCATAAAGATCGCCTCTGCAAACAAAGATCTCTGAATAACCTGCTGTTTCCTTTATTCCTGCTCCACCTGCAAATGCAGCATCTGCACTGTAAAGAACATAAATAGGACCATCCCAGTTAGCTGTCGCATCTGCATATGTTGTGCTCTTGAAATTGTAAGTAACTGTTGCTCCATCTGCGATCTCAGCTGCCTCCGAGTGAGCAACCCACCAACCTGTACAATCGATATCCGATACGGTTCCTGCAAATGCTGTTACTGCGCTGCCTGCTACGAGCGCTGCTGAAAGAATTCCTGCTAAAATACCTTTCTTCATATAATTGATAACCTCCTAAAAATGTGATTTTTTATGAAACCGATCTGTGACTAATCAAATTATTATTGGGATTAATTGATTAATTGATTAAAAATCAGTTTCTTTACGTCTGTTATCGTAACAAATAATAGGGGGGATATCAATCATTATTACCTAAAATCGCGCTTTTCAGTCGGATTGGGTAACATCGGATCAAATCCAATTCACAATTTGGTAACATATACGATTATTTATGCATTTTACTACATATTTTTATGGTATTTTACCAAAAAGATCAGCCCTTATACCTGAAGGTATGTTTGCCGAAAACATATATAACGGTCGCGGAAAGCGACAGAATAACAGCAAGCAAAATGCCGATAACAAGGGCGAAATCAACAGCTCTGGCATCTATGTTCATGCACAGGAAGCTGATAAGAAGCACTGCCGCATACATTATAAAATACACCGGCGAGTCCATTCTGCCCTTCTCGTCAAAAGGCCTTATAAGAAAATAAAGTGTAAGATTAACAACACTGAACAAAACGCTCAGCATAATAATGGATACACATATTGAAATAACGGTTCTGAGGCTTGATGTGTTATTGGTCAGATAACCAAGGAAGCCGTAGCCTACGGCCAGCAGCAGCGCAGGTATGATATCTATGACCGTAAGATATACAAGCCTTACGAAATAGTTCTCTGCGATCGCATACTTATCCCTGTAATAAGCGGTTCTGAGCATAAAACGGTCACATTGCACATACATCTCCCTGCATATGGTAAAACCATTGGAAAATACCATCATTACAAGAAGAAGCACAGGCATTGAGTATGAGATTATTTTATATATCAAAGCTCCCTGGCCAAATGCTTTGGCAATAAAACCGACACCGATCACAGCGGCAACGCTGACTACTCTGATCGCCACATTACTGACGATCTTACGGGAATTGCGTCTGAAGAAAACCGAATTGAGAAGCCACCAACCGCGCTTATTCCTGGGCGAATCATAAGCCATTCTCGGCATATCCTCGTTGGAATCGCCCTCATCATACATCTTTATAAGAAGACTCCTTGAATTAACGGAATAAACGATCGGTGAATAATTATTGTAATTCCACACGAAATACAGGAAGAACGAAGCCGCCGTAAGTATTACCACCAGCCACATCGTGCTGAATATTATATTGTACGCTGCAGGCACATATCCTCTTACGTACGGTATAAAATAAGCCAAAAACAGCGTTACAAGGCTGATCACGATCGTGCCGCCCTTAACTTCCATAAAAGGGATCCCGAAACTGCTGAAGAAAAGAATATTGATAGCCTCACCGATATAACGCGAAAGCACAATGATCACAGCGATATAGAAAGCCTTAAAAGGCATCATTCCAAACATACTGATGGCCGCCGTATACGCAACAAGTTCGAGAACGGAGCGTCTCAGCATACGATAGCGCATATACTTCTTCGGTCTCATCTTTACCTGTCTCAACATAAAATAAGACTCTTCACTCGCATCGAAAATCGTCGTATTCAGCACCGAACCGCAGAACGCACTGGTCACTATCGCAAAGTAAACAAAGCAGTTGTCAAGTCCGAAGCCCAGACTTCCTGCCGGCATAAACTTTGAGAAAAGCATATAAGGCATAAACAAAAAAATAGCCACATATATAAGCTTCTTGATGATCTCATATATAAAAGTTCCGATAATACCGATTATTGCGGCAACTCTGCGTGATTTCGGTCCCATATATCTGCATCCGTTGCCGTATTTACGGTTGAGTAAAGGGATCTTACCGACTATTAGCCACACAAGATTGGCCAGCGATATATATTCATATTTGAAGCCTTCCATAAACCTGCTCACGCCAAATCCTCCGCGCTTATAATCCTTATACTCTCAGTGTTTTCGTGACTGAGTGATGTAAGCTTGCCCTTGTTGAGATACAGAAAATCCGTACAAACCCTGTTGATCTGGCTGATCTCAGGGGCTGTTACGATTATGATATGATTCTCTTTAAGTCTGTCGATAACCTCTTCGACAAGATTGTCCATGTCCTCATCAGCCTTATCAAAAGGCTCATCAAGAAGAAGCACTCTCGGGCCGGAGATCAGGTTGATCACAAGCTGAAGCTGTCTCTTCACATCATCCGTATAAAATCTAAGAAGTTCATCGTACTCATCGGCCCCCACACCCGCAAGCGCAAGATACTCATTCTCATCGAGGTCGCCTCTGCCGTGAACATCCATATAATATCTGACAAATTCTCTTCCGCTCATAAAATCCGGAAGTATCGGTATATCAAAAGTCAGTTCCACATCATTATATCCGGGAACGTGATCGCCTCTCTCATCCGAAAGTATGATCTCACCGTCATCATAGGAAAGGTCGCCGGTTATGCAGCGAAGGAATGCTGTTTTGCCGCTCTTTCTGCTGCCTAAGATCCCGTAGATCCTTCCTTCTTCGAATGTGTATGAAATCCTGTCAAGCAAGGTCTTTTTCTCAAAACTTCTTGTAAGGTCCCTGACTATTAATCTCAATGTTTCATCCTCCGTAATCAATAATGCGATCAGCGCTGCCTAATTCTCCTGCTCGTATGTAGGCGTTACGATCTCGCGCCTGTTAACAAATCTGTCTACAAGTTTTAAAGCTACAAAGGTAATCGCAAGCTCCACAACCGCAACAAGCATCACTGTGCCTATAGGAGCCTCTATCTTCGGCATATACAAAGTAACCGCAACCGCTATAATGTTGGCTCCGGCATGTGCGATTATCGGAGCGATTATAGTCTTGAATTTCTCGTATATATACGAGAATATCGAGCCAAGAAGAAAAGCATATATAAACTGCACCAGATTGCCGTGCACTATTCCGAACAGAAGCGAACCAAAGATCATCGAAGCGATAATACCGAATCTGTTTCTGAGCCGCTTGTATATAAGCCCCCGAAACAAAAGTTCTTCCGTGATAGGAGCCAGAACGCCCGAAGCCAAGAATATAACCACGGGATGAGCGGAATAAGTTGTAGTTGCTACCTCCTGATAACTCTCGGATACTCTGGTAAGACCGGTAAGCTCTATAAGATTATTAAAGCCAAGCGCCGCAGCAAAAGCCGCAACAGGCACGATAGCGAGCCATGCTTTGTTGTAAGGGCCGTACTCCTTATGTCTCTTATATACTTTATCAAGCGCGATATCCTTCCTGAAGAACAAGATCATCAGAGGTATGCAGATAATATATCTGATCCCGGCAATGTACTGTCCGTACTGACTCACAAAAGCCTGTGTATCATTCATTACCTTCGTCATAAAATCCTCATAGGCCACGGAAAAAGCATCCGTAGAGGATGTTGCTGCCGTTATCGCATTAATATACGAATCGTATTCACCGCCCATTATTTTAGCGCCGAAAATAAAGAATACAAAAACAAATTCAACGATAAGCTCTACGCCGATGTATATAAGCAAGGGGTATATGATCCTCCACATAAAACGGCCGTTGGATTCGGTAGGTATAAAATCTTTATCTGTCTGCATTACTCATTCTCCAAATCAAATACTATATCTGCCTCGCTTATTCTCCCCTCATCGGAAAGCCTCGCAAGAGCGGGGTCGATCGGAAGACGCCCGATAACCTTGCAGCCGATCGTCCCTGCAAGTTCATCCGCTTTACTCTCACCGAATATATAATGTTCACTGCCGCAGTCCGGACATTTGTAATAGCTGTAATTCTCAACAAGTCCCAGAACCGGTATGTGAAGCTTATTTGCCATGTCATATGCTTTGGTTACGATCATCGAAACGAGCTGCTGTGGTGAGGAAACGATAACAACGCCGTCGATCGGAAGCGACTGATATACTGTAAGCGGGACATCACCCGTTCCGGGAGGCATATCGATAAAAAGCACATCCAGATCTCCCCAGTACACATCGCTCCAGAACTGCTTAACGGCTCCGGCGATAACGGGACCCCTGTAAATAACAGCTTCCGTCTCATCATCAAGAAGGAGATTCATGGATACGACTTTGATCCCTTCGCTTGTAACGCAGGGAATGAGGCCATACTGACCGGCTTTTAATCTATCCTTAAGGCCGAAGATCCTTGGGATTGAAGGGCCTGTGATATCTGCATCCATTATTCCGACCTTAAGCCCCTTCCTCGCAAATTGCTGCGCAAGAAGCGCCGTAACTGTGGACTTACCGACGCCGCCCTTACCGCTGACGACACCGATAACACGCCCTATACTGCTGCTCTCGTTCAGTTTATGTGCAAAAGGCACCGGTCTTTTAACTCTTTCATTTGACATTATTCTGCCTACCTTTACGTATAATTCCGAACCGGGCGTAACAAGGAGGCGATCTGCGCCATCCTCAAAGCTCATATAAACGACTAATTATTATAACATTAAAAGGCTTTCTATATCAAGCCTTGTCAGTTCAAAATCCTTTTCATCTCCCGATGCTCCGGTCATATAGATACTCTCATCCACCGGCAAAGTAAGAAGCTTGAAGTCTTCCTTGTATATCTGCCTGATATCTCTGAATACGCCCTCTCCGGTGAGCTTACTGATCGCTTCCTTGATCGTCCAGAGTCTGATAAATCTGCGTGCCCTCTCATCTTCGCCTGCGCTGTTTATTTCGGCCGTTTCTTCGGCTGTGCATATTTTATCGATAATGCTGTTATAATTGCCTCTGATATCCTGAATGTCGATGCCAACCTCATCTTTGCCGAATATGCAGGCCACGCCGCCCCTGCAATGGCTTATATTAAAATGCACATCTGCCCTTCCGTCTATATAAGGCTTAAGTGACTCAGCCTCCGTAAATTCGGGGAGATCGTCATATCCGCAGTAATTTCTGTAACCATATAAAAACAAGATATATCCCAGAGTACAGGTAATGCGCCCTTCTCTGTGGATATATCTTTGTGCTTTGGCAAGCCGGCCCTCGGGAAGCTTATTCATAAGCCTCTCAAGAACCTCGTCGCTTATATCTTCAAATCCTGTTAAATAATATATCATTGAAATACAGCCTCAGCTATTTGATCTCAGACAATATCTCTCTCTTGTACGATAAGAAGCTGTCCTTAAGAAGAAGTCCTTCGCATCTTACATCTGCCGGATCTATGCATATTTCCTTAAGTATTCGTCCGGGCCTCTCACCCAGCACATAAATCCGGTCCGACAAAAGGATCGCCTCATCGATATCATGTGTGATAAAAAGAGTTGAAAGCTTGATCCGTCGCATGACCCCGATATACCACTCATGCAGATGTGATTTGGTAATGGCATCAAGCGCAGAAAAAGGTTCATCAAGAAGCTCTGCTCTCCCGGACATCATATATGTCCTAAGGAGCGCCGCTCTCTGCCTCATACCGCCGCTAAGCTGAGCAGGATACAGTTTCTCGCAGCCGTTAAGCCCGAACACACTAAAGTATTCCTTTGCTTTCTCTCTCGCCTGCTTCCTCTTCATACCACTGATCATAAGCGGCATTGCAACATTATCTATAATGGTCCTGTAAGGAAGAAGCAGGTCCTTCTGAAGCATATAGCTGACATAGCCGGTCCTGCCGGTTATGTCCTCATCATCCAGCAAAACCCTTCCCTCATCCGGCTTTATAAGACCCGCTATTACGTTAAATAGTGTTGTCTTGCCGCTTCCGGACAATCCGAGTATGCTGACGAGTTCGCCCGCGTTAAGCTCGATATCGATGTTCTCAAGTATTTTATTACCGTCAAAACTTACAGAGATATTCTCTGCTTTCAATAATGCCATCTATTTCTCCGTTAGTCAATGAATTCATTGGTAAAGCCGAAGCCCGCGGGTATCTCATACTCGCAAAGTCCGTTCTCATATACCCATGTGTAAAATGCGTCCCATCTCTCCTGATCGAAAACGCCCCACTTATCGGCATCTGCCTGATATCTTGTGGCAAGCCAGTTCTGTGAAGCGATGCAGATTTCCTCATCAAGTCCTTCATTAAGCTTCACAAGGATCTTAGCAGACTCCTCGGGATTCGCGATAGCATATTCATAGCCCTTCTGAGTTGCCTTTACAAAAGCCTCAACAGTCTCGGGGTCCTCCTCGATAAGCTTATTGTTGGCAATGATGACAGGGCTGTAATTATCCAGTTCCTCGCCGTAATCACTGAAATAGAAGAAATTGGTCTCAAGTCCTTCAAGCTCGGTCTTAACGCCGTCCCAAGCATAGTAGATCCATACGGAATCAATGTCGGTATTAAGCGCTGCGACTATATCATATACGGATGTCGAGATAAGATTTACATCCGCAAAATCCGCTCCGTCGTCCTTCATGATCTTGGCGATCATAGCCTGCTCAATGGGAAGATCCCATGTTGCATAGCTGTGTC
>CAKZZH010000081.1 GCA_937885345.1 uncultured Lachnospiraceae bacterium
GGGGTAAATCCCCACAATTTATCGTCTAAATGCTTCTCAATTCCGAAAGGCTATCGAGATCTTCCCAGAGATCCCGCATCAGAAAACCGCCTTGCGATTTCCTATCTAACAACAATATTGAGTATTTTACCCTTCACGTAAATCTCTTTTACGATCGTCTTTCCTTCAAGAGCCTTGGCTGCGGCTTCATTGCCCTTAGCCTTAACAGACTCCTCATCCTCATCGGTAGCGATCTCAATCTTAGCCTTCACTTTTCCGTTGACCTGAACGGCGATCTCGATGATGTCATCCTTGCACTTCTCCGGGTCAAATGCAGGCCATGCCTCATATGCCAACGACTCATTATGACCAAGTCTCTGCCAGAGTTCCTCGCCCACATGAGGACAGATGCATGAGAACATTTTGATGAATCCCTCAGCATAAGTCTTCGGTGTCTTACCCTTAACAGCAAGATTCATAAAGATCATCATCTGGCTTATAGCAGTATTGAAACCAAGTTTCTCGTAGTCCTCGGTAACTTTCTTAACAGTCTTGTGAAAGAGCTTCTCAAGCTCAGCATCACTGTTGTCACCGATATTATCAGGCTCGGTAAAATAATTCCAAACCTTATTTATAAATCTTCTAGCGCCTTCAACTCCTTCGTTGCTCCAGGGCTTGGAAGCCTCAAGAGGTCCCATAAACATCTCGTATAATCTTAAAGTATCCGCGCCATAATCCCTTACAATATCAGAAGGATTAATTACAAATTCGGGGAATCTCTTACCCATCTTGATCCCGTTGGAACCAAGTATCATACCCTGATGAATAAGTTTCTTGAAAGGCTCTTTAACAGGGCTGATGCCTTTATCGTATAAGAACCTGTTCCAGATTCTCGAATACATAAGATGTCCCACCGCGTGCTCCGGTCCGCCTATATACAAATCAACGGGAAGCCAGTGCTTAAGGAGCCTGGGATCGCAGATTGCCTGATCGTTGTCGGGATCGATATATCGCATATAGTACCATGAAGAACCTGCGCTGCCCGGCATCGTTGAAGTCTCTCTCTTGCCTTTGATACCATTGTGATCGTAGATTTTCCACTCGGTAGCATTCTCAAGAGGTGCCTGACCGTTCTTGCCCTTGTAGTCCTCGAGTTCGGGAAGAACAAGAGGAAGCTCGTCATCATTGAGCACGTGGATCTGTCCATCCTCAAGATATACGATAGGAACGGGCTCGCCCCAATATCTCTGTCTTGCAAAGATCCACTCACGGAAATGATAATTGGCGGTACGCTTTGCAACGCCCATATCTACGAGTTTATCGGTTATCTTAACCTTGGCCTCTTCAACCGTAAGTCCTGTAAATTCCTCGGAATTGATAAGTTTGCAGCCCTTTCCGAGATAGTCGTATTTCTCAAATGCGCACTCACTCACATCTCTTCCTTCGATAACCTGGATCATCGGAATATTGTGTGCTATCGCATATTCAAAGTCTCTCTGATCGTGAGAAGGAACAGCCATAACTGCGCCGGTTCCGTAATTGGCAAGAACAAAATCGCCGATATAGAGCGGAACTTCCTTGCCGTTCGCAGGGTTGATCGCTGTGATTCCCTCAAGAGGACATCCGGACTTGGTCTTGTTAAGCTCGGTTCTGTCCATATCATTTTTCCTTAGTGTCTCATCTATGTAAGCCTGTACCTGCTTGGGATTCTTAACCCTGTCCATAAGGCCTTTGACAATATCTCCGTCGGGTGCGAGCACCATAAAAGTGATACCGTAAATGGTCTCGATACATGTCGTAAATATCGAGAACTCTCCGCCTCCGACGATTTGGAATCTAACCTCAACGCCTTCGCTCTTACCGATCCAGTGCCTCTGCATTTCCTTGGTGGACTCGGGCCAGTCGATCTCGTCAAGTCCTTCAAGAAGCTTATCCGCGAAAGCAACCTGATCGATAACCCACTGCTTCATGTTCTTACGAACAACGGGATATCCGCCTCTCTCTGACTTACCGTCTATAACCTCATCATTGGAAAGTACGGTTCCGAGCTCCTCGCACCAGTTAACCGGCATATCGATATATTTGGCATATCCGTCAAGATAAAGCTGTTTGAAAATCCACTGCGTCCACTTATAATACTTGGGATCTGATGTTGCGATCATTTTACTCCAGTCATAATCAAATCCCAGTTCCTTAAGCTGCTTTGTAAATGTCTTGATATTCGACTCGGTAAAACCGTTCGGATGATGTCCCGTGCTTACGGCATACTGCTCTGCGGGAAGGCCGAAAGAATCGTATCCCATCGGATGAAGGACGTTATAGCCCTGCATTCTCTTCATTCTTGAAACAATATCTGTTGCGGTATATCCCTCGGGATGCCCTGCATGAAGGCCAACACCCGAAGGATAAGGGAACATATCAAGAGCGTAGAATTTGGGCTTGTCAAAATCCCACACATCGGTCTTGAAGGTCTCATGCTCCTCCCAGTATTTATGCCATTTAGCTTCGATCTCTTTGGGGTTGTAAGTTGTTGTATTAGCCATAACAGTCTGTTCTCCGGCTTGTTTGTTGTGATGAGCCGGGCCTTTCAATTAATGATTTACTATATGATCAAACATGCTCGCAAAGCGATTTCTTACCTAGTATATGCCTTACAGAGCGTATTCGCAAGTATTTTTGCCGATCATGTTTCTACGTTTTGCCGATCATGTTTCTACGTAAAATATACATTTTCTAGTTGATATATTTCAGCTCGTAAGAAACCTCGCCGTCATCGTCCACCGTTGCGATTATGTATGTATGCCTGCCGTCCGCCTGGCGCGGCTGACTTATGCTTCCGGGATTGATAAGCTGCATTCCGTTGTATTCCTCAATAAGAGGCACGTGCGTATGCCCAAACATTACGGTATCGCAGCCGACACTTCTTGCGTGATGGCATATCTCATTGTAATTGTAATTTACACCGTAGAGATGTCCATGCGTTATAAAAGCCTTATGCCTGCCAACCATAACAATGCTCTCTTCGGGAAGCATCACATCGCTTCCGTCCGTATTGCCTCTCACTCTGAAACAAGGCATTTTACTGACCTCTTCGATATTGTTGTTAAGCGCGGCGCCGATGTCTCCGAGATGGATCATCTCGTCAAGGCCCTTAACAGACGCAAGTACATTATAGAGATATCTGTTATTGCCATGCGTGTCGCTGACTATGAGTATTTTCATACAAGACCTCTCTCTTTGAGAAGGTCCCTCATCGCGCGAAGCGCCTTGCCTCTGTGGCTTATGGAGTTCTTCATTTCCGGATCCATCTGACCGGTGGTCATCCCGTATTCGGGGATATATACTATGGGATCGTATCCGAAACCATTTGTTCCTGCGGGCTCTCGGGCAATTATTCCTTCAATCGTTCCGCGCGTGGTTACGACTTCGCCGTTCGGAAAGGCAGCGGCAATAACGCAGACAAATCTTGCGGTTCTGTCCTTATCATCCGTCACATCCTTAAGACGGTTTATGATATCCCGGTTCTTAATCTCGTAAGGGGTGTCCTCTCCCAGATATCTTGCGGAATAGATGCCGGGCTCCTTATTGAGCGCGTCAACTTCAAGTCCCGAGTCATCGGCAAATGTAAGTTGCCCTGTAAGCTCCATAATCGCCTTTGCTTTGATTATTGCATTCTCTTCGAATGTTTTACCGTCCTCAACGATATCAGCATCTATTTGGGCGTCTTTGAGCGACAGAACAGGTTCTCCGATGTCGCCGAGCATCTCTCTTATCTCTCGTATTTTACCCTGGTTACTTGTTGCAAAAATCATATCTTCCTCCGATCAATCTCTGTAATTGGTATATGCTTTGAGGCAGGCATTACAGTTCTGTGTCTCTTCAATATGCTCCCATTTGCTGCCCTGAAGACTAAGATAGCTCTCCCCGTCATTTATGATCGCGTATTCACTCTTGGAATCGCCTTTATTCTCGATGGCTACGGGATACTGCGCGCCGGGCGTATCGATCTCGACGATAACCCCGAATCGGGTGCCTCTTGTAAGATTGCAGGGCGTGTTAAGGTCTATCGTGTAATATCCCGCATTGGTAAGATAGCCCTCCGCCACAAGAACTCTGTCGTTAAGGCTCTGTGCATCCTTGAAATTCTCGGTAAAATACACTTTATACGATGTATTCTCACCCGTCGCATAGAAGCCAACCGCTTCAAGACTCTCATCATACTCCGCGGTGTAAACGCTTGCAAAAAATGCATTTGAACGGCTGTAGCCAAGCTGGCTGACCCATCCGCACAGATCGCTCTGGTATATTTTATCGTAATTATCGACGCTTTCTATGGATGAATAAACCACATTATGCACGCCGATCCCGCTGTCATAGTAGGAAACATAGAAATATCCGTCTTCACAGAAATCCGTTCCCCAGCTGTTTACGCATATAAATGCGCCGTCGCCCTCAGGCACCGTCGAGAAATTATCGGCACTGTAGGAATCGTCCCACCCCACGATAACCACGTCGTGATTGACC
>CAKZZH010000082.1 GCA_937885345.1 uncultured Lachnospiraceae bacterium
GCAGGCTGAGCACTCGTACTCATCCTTGTGGAAGAGATGGGTTTTCTGGATCCAGTGGGCTGATTTCTTTCTCACGGCTTACTCTGCCTTTCTCAGAATCCTCTTATACTGCGTCAGAGGGAGGGCAAGCTCGGATTCAGTCTTTTCGAATATGGCTTCTACCGTTACGACTGTTTCCCCATGCGATGTCATCACGACAGCCTGATCGCCTGGAGCAAGAGCTAATTCACAAAGGTAATCATATCGTTTTCCGCCCGGATAAAAGGACACAGACACAAAACGATAGTTCTTTCCCTTGCGCACGGGCTTCTTATAAATCAGGTCTGCTGATATCTCAGCAACCTCTCTTCCATAAAAATAGAACTTATTGCCTACAATTAAATCAAAGAGCACAGTGTCCTCTTCGCCGCAGAGGTCTAATATGCTTATCTTCTTCGCTGTAACCGTGATCTTCTCAATCAGCCCGCAGAAATGAAGCGGCGGGATGGTTACAAAGAGCTTGCATCTGTATTTTTCGTTTTCGTACGGAACAATCCTGAACGTCAGTTTAGCCTCTGTCTCAGAGATCCGCTTGACTTTCATCTCCATATGGTGCCTTTTCATAAGGCCATGCTGGAGCAAGTCATGCAGACTATCTATATGGACTGTGTTTGCCGGTTTTTCATAAGAGGTTTCCGGAAGGATCTCTTTGATCATGCTGCCCCATTCTATTACGCAGACACCGTCTCCGAAGGCATACTCATCAAAGCCGATCTCATCCATCTCGGAAATGTCGGCGATCCGGTAAACATCAAAATGATACAGCGCCAATCTTCCTCCGTGATATTCCTGTATCAAAGTAAAAGTAGGGCTGCTTACATCATCAGTGCATCCGAGTCCCTTAGCAAGCCCCGTTGTAAATACGGTCTTACCGACACCCAGATCGCCGTTTAAGCATATGATCGCTCCCGCCTTAAGAACTGTTCCGAGGCGTCTGCCAAGCTCATATGTTTCTTCGGACGAAAACGTTTCTATCTCAATCATTGCTAATTTCCTTAAGTTTGCACCTTGAGCCAAGTCCAGCCGAGGCAAGTTTTACAACATCGTTATAAACCTTTGCATTGTCAAGGCATCTCTTCGGCCATATAAAAGTCCTTATATCCGTTATATAAATGATCACATTACTGCTGTATTTAACGGCTTTGTAAATCTCCTGCCATGTAACCGACTGGCTGTTTTCGCCCTGGGAAACGGTTATTTTATCCTCATCGAGCGTAAAATGCAAAGGGATCGCAAAGTATGCATTATTCTTTATCTGCCTCCTGGCCTTAAGATAAAGTACCACCGGGTTAAGCACAAGAAATATAACCGCAAAAACAAGAAGAAGTACAGTGTAGGAAACATTGACTTTACCCCGGGTATATACGGCAAGAACAACCGCCGCGATACCCATGATAACCCAGAGTATTCCGGAGAATTTACGGTAGGTATTGTTCATAAGAAAGCTGTACATATCCTTTACGTTTATATCCACATCAAATTCTGAGTTCATAGTGCGAAATGCTCCTGTTTATTTAACGAATGCGTTATAAATCGCTCTGAAAGCGACCTCGAATTCTTCTTCTCTGACACCGATTATAATATTCAGTTCGGAAGAACCCTGATCGATCATTTTAACATTGACACCGGCCTTGGCGAGTGCCTCAAAAATCTTAAAAGCAGTACCCTTGGCAGCTTTCATCGCACGTCCCACAACCGCGATAAGTGCAAGGCCGGGCTCGATATCGATGGAATCGGGGGAAGTATTACGATGAATTCCCGCAAGTACATCCTGCTCCTTCTCAACAAATTCCTTCTGATGAACGATAACGGTCATGGTATCGATTCCCGAAGGCATATGCTCGAACGAAAGACCGTTCTTCTCGAACTGCTCAAGAACTTTACGACCGAATCCAACCTCGGAATTCATCATGTCTTTCTCGATATTGACTGCGGTAAAGCCCTTCTTGCCTGCGATACCGGTAATCGTATATTCAGGCTTCTTGGAAGTGCTCTCAACGATCATTGTTCCGGGATCGTCGGGCTTGTTGGTATTCTTGATGTTGATCGGAATACCCTCTTTACGTACGGGGAAAATAGCATCCTCGTGAAGTACGGTAGCTCCCATATATGAAAGCTCTCGAAGTTCCTTATATGTGATGGTCTCGATAACTGCGGGTGAATCCACAACATGGGGATCGGCAACAAGGAAGCCGGAAACATCTGTCCAATTCTCATACAGATCGGCCTTAACGGCTGCTGCAACAATAGATCCCGTTATATCGGAACCGCCTCTTGAAAAAGTCTTGATCGTATCATTGGGTGTTGAGCCGTAAAATCCGGGAATCACGGCCTTCTCAACGCCCGAAAGTCTGTCTCTTACAGCCTGATTGGTCATATCTGCATTAAAGCTTCCGTCCTCGTTAAAGAATACAACTTCTGCAGCGTCAACAAATTGGTAGCCAAGATACTCGGCAAGGATAAGACCGTTTAAGTACTCTCCTCTTGAGGCGGCATAATCACGCCCTGCACGGCCCTTAAAGCCTGATTCGATCATTTCATATTCCTTGCTAAGGTCAAGGGTTAAGCCAAGTTCGGAAATAATACCGTTGTATCTGTCCTTAATCTCATCAAATCTCTTCTTAAAATCTTCACCGTGCACTGCTGCTTTGTAGCAGGCATAGAGCATGTCCGTTACTTTAACATCTTCCGAGAATCTCTTACCCGGCGCTGACGGAACAACATACCTCCTTGCGGGATCGGCATTAACGATGTCCGCTACTTTACGGAACTGCTCACTTGATGCAAGTGAACTTCCACCGAACTTGGTTACTTTTAACATTTTGGTCTTTCCTCCGAATCTACAGTATCTGAATTGTCTGGTAACCCACTCCAAAACAATTATTACACATTTGCGTGGATCTGCGCGTTCACGCCTTGGCTATGCGTCTGCGCATATTCTACGCGTATCGGATGTAGCCGAGCACGCCCTCAAGAGTCTCTTTCGCTTCTGCGAATGCTTTCTCGGTCATCTCTCCGGTTACATATGCAAATTCGCCGTTTGTCACGCGAACAATCTGTCCCTCGCCGAATGCCTTTCTTGCGGCATCTTCGTTATCACCTGAAATCCTGACGAAGAATCTGTTCTTAACATCATCCACCGAAAGAAGCTTTAAAGGCTCGCTCTTCCACTCAGCCTTCTTGTTGTGGCCGAGATTACGAACAGCATCCACGATATCGCCCGCAACCGCACTTGCTGTGGGAAGGCTTCCCGCTCCGGCTCCGTAGAACATCGCTTCTCCGAGCATATTGCCCTTAACGAAGATCGCGTTCATTACGCCGTTAACACCCGCGAGAGGGTGCGTAAGAGGGAGCATACGGGGCGTTACCATTACGCATCTTCCGCCATTCTCGGCAAGCTTGGAAGTTGCAACAAGTTTTATTGTCGCACTAAGTGTCTTGGCATATTCAAAATCTCTGTCGGTGATCTTGGTGATCCCCTCTGTATAAACATCTTCAAAATTCACCTGACTGCCTGCGGCAAGTGATGAGAGGATGGCGATTTTACGGCCGGCGTCATGACCCTCCACATCTGCGGTAGGGTCCTTCTCGGCATAACCGAGATCCTGTGCTTCCTTAAGAACCGTACCAAAATCCAGGCCTTCCGAGCCCATCTTGGTCAGTATATAATTCGTAGTTCCGTTAAGGATTCCCGAAATCTCAAGTATCACATCCGCTGTGATACACTCATTTATAGGCCTGATTATTGGAATTCCGCCGCCGACGCTCGCCTCAAAAAGAAAGTTGGCGTTCTTCTCGGCCGCAATGGCATTAAGCTCGGCACCGCTGTTCTCAACAAGTGCTTTGTTGGAAGTGCACACGCTCTTGCCTGCAAGAAGGCATTTCTTGACAAAATCATATGCCGGCTTCAGACCGCCCATTGTCTCAACAACGACCTGTACGCTGTCATCTTCAAGAATGGTATTAAAATCATGCGTAAGAATGCTCTCCACCTTGTCTCCCGGAAAATCCCTGAGATCAAGAACGTATTTGAGTCTTACATCCTCGCCGGTCTTTTTATCGATCACTTCCTTATTGGTCCAAAGAACATTTGCCACTCCTGAACCGATTGTGCCATAACCAAGAATTGCTACATTAACCATTGTATTTCTCCCGATAAAATATTATTCTTCCTTTGCCAGTTTCTCTGCGATCTCCTGTTCTTCCTGTGAAAGAAGCTTGTTAGGATCTATGAGAAGGATGAGCATTTTATCCTCTTTAACAACCTTGTAGAAATAGTTGCAGTTAGAGTTGGTCGCGATGGAAGGCATCTCGACAAGCGAATCCTCTTCAACGCTGTGTATTTCTTCAACCTCATCAACTTCGATAGCAACACGCATATTGTCAAGATTAACGATTATAAATCTCGAACTCAGAGTTGCCGAAGCGAGAAGACCGAATTTGGCTTTAAGATCAACCACCGGGATTATCTCACCACGAAGATTGATAATACCTTTGATATTGGGGGATGAATTAGGTATTCGCACTACATCGAGATGATTCTCGATAGCGCTTACCTTGGAAATATCCATTCCGTAATGTTCATTGCCGATTCTGAATGCTATTGGTTGAAATACTGCCATATTTACTCCTCCTTGAATACGCATTTGCGTTTATTCCTCAGCCGGACTTGTATGGATCCACTTGAGGTATTCATTAAGAAACATATCTATATCGCCGTCAAGAACTGCGTCGGCATTGGCCGATTCAGCGCCCGTACGAAGGTCTTTGACCATTTTATACGGTTGAAGAACATAACTCCGGATCTGGCTGCCCCAGCCGTTCTCCATAACCTCACCTCTTATACCGGCTTCTTTGTCAGCGTTTTCCTGCTTCTTGAGAATAAAAAGTTTACTCTTAAGCATCTGCATAGCCTTGTCCTTATTCTGATGCTGCGACCTCTCGTTCTGGCACTGCACCACGATCCCGGTAGGAATATGCGTTATTCTTATAGCCGATGAGGTCTTGTTGATATGCTGACCGCCTGCGCCGCTCGACCTGTAGGTATCTATTCTGAGGTCGTCCTCGTTAATCTCAATATCGAGATCTTCTTCAATATCCGGCATTACATCGCAGGATACAAAGGATGTCTGTCTCTTGCCGTTAGCATTAAAAGGCGATATCCTTACAAGCCTGTGGATCCCGTGCTCACTCTTAAGGTATCCGTATGCGTTAAGCCCGTTGATCTGGATGGTTACGGACTTGACTCCGGCCTCATCACCTTCGAGATAATCAAGTTCTTCGATGGTATAGCCTTTACGGTCGGCCCATCTTGTGTACATTCTCAGAAGCATCGATGCCCAGTCGCAGCTCTCCGTACCTCCCGCTCCCGCGTTAAGTCGGAGAATGGCGCCACAGCTGTCATACTCATCATCAAGAAGCGTTGCAATCCTTGCTTCTTCAAAATTCTTCTTAAAGTTCTCCACAAGCTCCGCTATTTCGGGAATAAGTGATGCGTCATTCTCCTCATCGGCCATTGCGATAAAAGTCTCCGCATCTTCCTTTGCCTGCTTAAGCGCATTATAATTCTCAAAAGCGCCTTTAAGCTCCTTAAGTTCCCTAAGCTTTGCATTTGACTTATCGGGATCGTCCCAGAAGGTCTGCTCCTCCATAAGTCTCTCTATTTCTTCAATCTTCTTGGCCTTGTTAGGAAGGTCAAAGTGAATCCCTCAATTCAACCAATGGTCCTTCGTAGCCGCTAAGCTCGTATCTGTACTGATCAAGCTCAACCATTGTTAATCACCTCTTTCTTGAATATGCGCAGATCCGATCCTACGCGTCTCTTACGGTATTGCAGATCCTATGCGTCTCTTCCGCAGCAATTCTTATATTTCTTACCGCTGCCGCAAGGGCAGGGATCGTTGCGCTGTACTTTCTTATCGGTCCTTCTTACAGGGCCTCTTGCAACCGTATCGTCCTTATTGGTTCCGGTAGCCTTAACAACTTCTTCACGCTCGGTCTTCTGCTCAATCTTGACATGGAGAAGAAGTCTTAACGTATCCTCTTCTATCTCTGCGGTCATGGCATCAAACATGTCCATACCTATCATTTTATACTGATCTACAGGTTTCCTGTTACCGTAGGCCTGAAGCCCGATACCCTGACGAAGCTGGTCCATATCATCGATATGCTGCATCCACTTGGTATCGATCACACGAAGGAGGATAACTCGCTCAATCTCACGCATCTGATCGGCATTCGGGAACATTGCTTCCTTCTCTTCATAGAGTTTAACGGCCTGCTCCTTGATATCGTGAACAAGCTCGTCCTTCTTCTTGTAGGCGCTGATATCCGAAATCGGCTCGATAGGAACAATAGGAATGAGGTTCTGATTAAGCTCGGCAAGGTTCCACTCATCCGGAGTAAGTTCATCGGAAATGCTTATATTTACAATGTTCTCAACCTTGTCATTAAGCATTCTCATGATGACGCCTCTCATGGACTCGCCATCCAGAACTCTCTTTCTCTCTGCGTAAATTATCTCACGCTGTTCGTTGTTGACCTGATCAAACTCGAGGAGGTTTCTACGAATACCAAAGTTGTTGTTCTCTATCTTCTGCTGTGCTTTCTCAATCGCATTTGAAAGCATTTTATGCTCAATCTGCTCACCTTCGGGGATCTGAAGCGCATTGAATATCGCCATCAGTCTCTCAGAACCGAAGAGCCTCATAATATCGTCTTCCAGCGATATATAAAATCTGGATTCACCGGGATCTCCCTGACGTCCGGAACGTCCACGCAGCTGGTTATCTATACGTCTGGATTCGTGCCTTTCCGTACCGATTATCATAAGTCCGCCTGCCGCCTTAGCCTCGTCATCAAGCTTAATATCAGTACCACGGCCTGCCATGTTGGTAGCGATGGTGACCGCACCGTGCTGGCCGGCATCCTTAACGATCTCAGCCTCCGCTTCATGAAACTTGGCGTTGAGGACTTTATGAGCAATGCCTCTCTTGGAAAGAAGAGCACTTACCGTCTCCGACTGATCGATCGTAATGGTACCTACAAGTACGGGCTGACCCTTCTCATGACATCTTACGATCTCATCTATAACGGCATTGTATTTCTCTCTCTTGGTCTTAAATACGGCGTCGTTCCGGTCGATTCTGGCAACCGGCCTGTTGGTGGGAATGCTGACAACATCCATCCCATAAATCTCTCTGAACTCGTTCTCCTCGGTAAGTGCGGTACCGGTCATACCTGCTTTCTTGTCGTATTTGTTAAAGAAGTTCTGGAAAGTAATGGTCGCAAGAGTTCTGCTTTCCTTCTTGACTTTAACGTGCTCCTTAGCTTCAATTGCCTGATGGAGACCGTCGGAATATCTTCTTCCGGGCATAAGTCGTCCGGTAAATTCATCAACGATTATTACCTGATCGTCCTTAACCACGTAATCCTGATCTCTGAACATCATATAATTCGCACGAAGTGCAAGGATGATATTGTGCTGGATCTCAAGATTATCGGGATCTGCGAGGTTATCGATATGGAAGAACTGCTCCACCTTCTTAACACCGTCTTCGGTAAGGTTAACGGTCTTCTCTTTCTCATTAATGATAAAATCGCCGGTCTCTTCCTCATCTTCATTCATAATGATATCAAGCTTACTAAGCTCTTTGGCCGTACCTTTGGTAAGCTGATGAGCAAGGACATCACACATCTCATATAATCTGGTGGATTTACCACCCTGACCGGAGATGATCAGAGGTGTTCTGGCCTCATCGATAAGCACGGAGTCAACCTCATCCACGATCGCGTAATGAAGTCCTCTCTGAACCATCTGCTCCTTGTAAATAACCATGTTATCACGCAGATAATCGAAACCGAGTTCGTTATTGGTAATATAAGTGATATCGCATTTGTATGCCGCCTGACGTTCTTCTTTGTCCATGGAGTTGAGAACCACTCCGACGGTAAGACCGAGTGATTCGTGAACCTGACCCATCCACTCGGCATCACGCTTTGCAAGATAATCATTGACTGTAACGATATGAACGCCCTTACCTTCAAGTGCGTTAAGATATGCCGGTAAAAGACAGGTCTGCGTCTTACCTTCACCGGTCTTCATCTCTGCGATACGTCCCTGGTGAAGAATGATACCACCCATGAGCTGTACCCTGTAATGCTCAGTGCCGAGCACCCTTCTTGCTGCCTCTCTTACGGTAGCATAAGCTTCTACAAGAATATCATCAAGTGTCTCGCCTGCCGCAAGTCTGTCCTTAAAGACCTGAGTCCTTCCTTTAAGTTCTTCATCGCTGAGCGCCATCATATCAGGTCTGAGCGCTTCTATCTTGTCTACAAGAGGAATTATCCTCTTAATCTCCCTCTCACTGTGTGTTCCAAATATTTTTTCAATTAAACTCATTACTATGCCCTCATACTTTCGCGCATTCTTCAGAATATTTTAACACATCGCATATTGTGTATCAAGGAAATATTTTACGCAAAAGCCGATAAAATACACGCTTTTTCACTATGATCGTTCCCACAATAAGGCACAGCCGGTGCACATTTAAGCACCGGCTGCATGATTTGTTTATTTTATGGTTAAAATGACTTACCGGCGTCCGAATCCGCCCGGGTTGCCGCCGGGACCTCCGCCTATACCGCCCGTTCCCGAACTTCCTACGCTCTGTGAGCTCTGTGTCCATGTGTAGACGCTGCTACCGGATCTGCTAAGGGTGTATGATCCGCCGGTTGTAAAAGCATCCGAGCAGATGTACCCACTGCTGTAGCTTCCGGAAATTGTGAAGCTTAATACCGTATTGCCGTTGCTGTCCGTTACCATATAGGTCCCGCTCGAAAGAGATACCGATGATAAGAATACCATATTGCAGCTTGAACTGTTCGGGTAGCTTGCGATTCCGCCAAGTGCTATAAGAGTTCCGCCCGTTACACTTACCGATCCGTCAACATCCATAGTTCCTGCCATTCCTCCAGTAGCGGAGCACTTAACGATCACAGTCCCTCCGGTCTGCTCATAACTTCCGTTTGAATCAATTCCATCCGTATCACCGTTTCCGAGTGTCACATCCAGATATCCGCCGGATACCGAGACAAGAGGTGTATAAGTTCCTGCATACGGGTTCGATGCTATATCATAACTGTCGTTTGAATATGCATTTACGCCGTCATCGGAAGCAGTTACGTAAGCCGTTCCGCTCCTCATAAATATTCTGTTTCCTTCAATCCCTTCAGCAGATGAGCTTACAGTTAATGTTGCTCCGTTTAAGACCACATCGGCATCTGCATGCACTCCGTCATCTCCGCAGGATACTGTAATTGTTCCGCCGTTGAGATAAATACTTCCCGATGCATGTATCGCATCATCGTTTGAAGAATATCCATCCTTGGTCGTCACATTTATGGTGCCGCCGTTGATCGTAAGAGCAGTTCCGGCATTAATACCTCTGACTTTGTCTTCGGAAGATGATGCCGTAGCCTTTACAACAACGGTGCCGTCGTCTATCTGGATCGTATTTGCCGCCTGGATCCCGTCATCTCCTGCGGTAATGTTAATGTTTCCTCCGGTTATATGAACATATCCTTTACCGGATTCATCGGTATTGGTTGACTGTATTCCGTCACCGCCTGCCTTTATTGTGATCGTGCCTCCTGATATAGTAACCGAATCCTTACCCTTGATACCGTTATTTATCGCATTTACGGTTATCGTGCCTCCGGTTATTTTAAGATCGTCCTTACTCTGGATACCATTGTTATAATTCGCATTTACAATAAGTGTTCCTTCACCGTTGATCGTGAGATCGTCATCGCAGTAGAGACATGCATTCGGCTCTTCGCCAGCGGCATCCGCATATGTGTAAGACGTTCCGTCGGTAAGTGTATTGGTGGTTCCTGCATTAAGTGTGATCACTGTTTTGTCGCAGTTGGAAATATATATGGGTGAGCTGTATGAGCAAGTAATGTTTACACCGTTAAGTACGAGGTATACTTTATCGGTGCTGTCAGCTGTTACGATTATCTGACCGTTATTTAAAGTACCGCTTATAATATATGTTCCGCCCGTCGTGATCGTTACTGTCGAACCGTTTACCGTACAACCGCTTCCCGATACCGAAATGCTGCTGCCGTTTAAAGTAATTACGGTATCGCTTGTTTCATCATAGGTCGTAATCGTATCCGATGTATTGATCGATGCGTAATCCGACTCATCTGCCACACCTGCCGTATTGATCGCATCTGAATCATCACCTGCATCATTATCGTCATTCTCATCTTCGTCATCAGTATTTGTTGCAGTCGTACTTGTTGTGATCAAAGAATCGCTTGAAGTACCTGCAGTGTCCGATGAGGTCGATGTAGTCGAGCCGGATGAGTCCGGATCGGAGCTTGTGCCGGATGAGCTTGCAGCGCTTAAATCGCTTGAAGTCGAATCATCTGTGTCGGCATCGTCATCATCTGTGTCGTCCGGATCGGAATCTGTCTCGGAATCGGTATCGTCATCCGGTTCACTGTCTGCATCAGGATCATCATTGCTGTCCGATGAATCCACATCTGCATCATCAGTATCCGAATTGCCGGAAACTGCCGAATATGTCACACTCCCGCTGCTTGATGCGTTTTTATTGCATCCAAAGATTGTTGTTGAAATAAGTGCCATTATAAGCATGATGGCAAATACTGTTCTCTTGAGTATTATTTTTGCCATAATGATCAGCTCCTCTCTGTTATCCGCCGGAACCGGACCGGCCTTATTTTATACTACCCTGTAATTAGATATCGTCCGAAAACGTCTTATTTGCGATCTCATGAAACAATGATAGAAGGCATGGGTGTTGTCACAATGTGCTGAATGTGAAAAATATGTGAAAAGCGCAAAAAATCCGCATATACGAGAAACTCATATATGCGGATCAATTGCTGTATTAAACTGTAAAATACCCTAAGCGCTTATTCTTCGTCGATAGGCACTGCGGTTACTTCGATATCGGATGCATCAATATCGTCGCCGTCATCGGGATCATCGATAACGGAATCGTCATATCCTGCACCTGATGCAATGATTGCGTCATCCTCATCATCTACGGGAATACTGTCACCGCTGTCAAGCTTAACCTGACGATATCTCTTCATACCTGTACCTGCAGGGATAAGCTTACCGATAAGGACGTTCTCCTTAAGACCGATAAGAGGATCAACCTTGCCGTTAATAGCAGCTTCGGTAAGAACCTTGGTGGTCTCCTGGAATGATGCGGCAGAGAGGAATGAGTTGGTAGCAAGAGCAGCCTTGGTAATACCAAGCATGATCTGTGTGCCGGTTGCAGGTTCCTTGCCCTCTGCGACAAGACGATCATTAACCTCGTTGAACTCGCTGACATCTTTGGTCCAGCCATGGAGATACTGTGAATCACCGGGCTCATCTATGCGGATCTTTCTGAGCATCTGTCTAACGATAACCTCGATATGCTTATCGTTGATATCAACACCCTGAAGTCTGTATACACGCTGAACTTCACGGAGCATGTAATCCTGAACAGCCTTAACACCCTTGATCTTAAGGATATCCTGAGGATATACACTACCTTCCGTAAGCTCGTCACCGGCCTCGATCTCCTGACCGTCATAAACCTTAATTCTTGAACCGTAAGGAATAAGATAATCCTTTGACTTACCTTCGGACTCGTCCGTTACGACAACTTCTCTCTTCTTCTTGGTCTCTACGAGGGTTACTTTACCGCCAAACTCAGCGATAATAGCAAGTCCCTTCGGCTTACGTGCCTCAAAAAGTTCCTCTACTCTGGGAAGACCCTGAGTAATATCATCACCGGCAACACCACCGGCATGGAAGGTTCTCATGGTAAGCTGTGTACCGGGCTCACCGATCGACTGAGCGGCGATGATACCGATCGCCTCACCAACCTGCACCTGCTGGCCTGTTGCCATGTTGGCACCGTAGCACTTAGCACAAATTCCGAGACGTGACTTACATGTGAGAGCCGTACGTATTTTGACCCTGGTGAGACCAAGCTGTTCAATCTTGGCTGCACGCTTAGGTGTGATCATGTGATTGTGTTTAAGAAGTCTTCCGTCTGCATCCTTTGCAATCTCGCCGGTCTCGGGATCGATGATATCTTCTGCAAGGTAACGTCCGGTAATCCTGTCCTTAAGTCCTTCGATAACTTCCTTACCATCCATAAAAGCTTCAACATAAGATCCGGGGATGTCCTCGGTTGCAACACCTGCGGAACAATCCATCTCTCTGATGATAACCTCCTGGGATACATCAACAAGACGTCTTGTGAGGTATCCTGAATCGGCAGTACGAAGCGCTGTATCCGAGAGGCCCTTACGGGCACCGTGTGCAGATATAAAATACTCAAGAACGTCGAGACCTTCACGGAAGTTAGATGTGATAGGAAGCTCGATAGTCTTACCTGTTGTATCGGCCATAAGACCTCTCATACCTGCAAGCTGCTTGATCTGCTGGTTGGAACCACGGGCTCCGGAGTCAGCCATCATGAATATGTTATTGTATTTATCAAGTCCGCTGATAAGAGCATCTGTGAGCTCCTCATCGATCTTGAACCAAGTCTTGACAACTTCTTTGTAACGCTCTTCTTCGGTACTGAAGCCTCTTCTGAAGTTCTTATTGATCTTCTCAACGATTTCTTCACCCTCTTCAATGAGCTGTGCCTTCTGAGCGGGCACTGTCATATCCGAAATGGAAACGGTCATGGCCGCAAGTGTTGAATACTTGTAACCCATAGCCTTAACATTATCAAGAACCTCGGCGGTTGTTGTAGCACCGTGAGTATTAATAACCTTCTCAAGGATTTTCTTGAGCTGCTTCTTACCGACGTGGAAATCAACCTCGTACTTGAGAATGTTCTCCTTCTTGGTTCTGTCAACAAAACCAAGATCCTGAGGAATGATCTCGTTGAAAATAAGTCTTCCGAGTGTTGTCGGTACATCCTCGGAAACGATCGTTCCGTCATCAAGAGTAGCCTCTCTGTGGATGTATATTTTCTGGTGAAGCGAGATTCTCTTATTCTCGTGAGCCATAAGAGCCGAATTCATGTCATAGAAGTAGTGACCGAGGATATCTCTCGGAGTACATACTACATGACGGTTGTTATCGGTAACATCCCCAAAATGAATTCCTTCATCAGGATCGAGTTTGCCTTCCGATACAAGCTTCCTGAGCGCATCAACATCATTGTATACTTTATCGGATGTTACAGTAAAATCAGTCTCTCCTGCGTGGTTAGCAAGCTTCTCCATCGTAAGATAATAGATACCGAGTACCATATCCTGCGAAGGAACGGCTACAGGACCACCATCCGAAGGCTTAAGAAGGTTATTGGGTGAGAGCAGAAGGAATCTGCACTCTGCCTGTGCCTCAACCGAAAGAGGAAGATGCACAGCCATCTGGTCACCATCGAAATCGGCGTTAAAGGCCGTACATACGAGGGGATGAAGCTTAATAGCTTTACCTTCTACAAGGATGGGCTCGAAAGCCTGAATACCAAGTCTGTGGAGTGTAGGTGCACGGTTAAGCATTACAGGATGCTCTTTGATAACATCCTCGAGCACATCCCAAACCTGATGATCGAGCTGATCGACCATCTTCTTGGCACTTCTTATGTTATGAGCCGTACCGTTGGCACAAAGCTCCTTCATTACGAAAGGCTTAAAAAGTTCAATTGCCATCTCCTTGGGGAGACCGCACTGGTATATTTTAAGCTCGGGGCCTACGACGATAACCGAACGACCTGAGTAGTCAACTCGCTTACCGAGAAGGTTCTGACGAAAACGTCCCTGCTTACCTTTAAGCATATCGGAAAGTGACTTAAGTTCTCTGTTTCCGGGGCCTGTAACGGCACGTCCCCTTCTACCGTTATCGATAAGAGCATCAACAGCTTCCTGAAGCATTCTCTTCTCGTTACGTACGATGATCTCGGGAGCGCCAAGCTCCATAAGTCTTGCAAGACGGTTATTACGATTAATGATCCTTCTGTAAAGGTCATTAAGATCAGATGTTGCAAATCTGCCACCGTCAAGCTGAACCATAGGTCTGAGATCCGGAGGAATAACCGGAACCACATCAAGGATCATCCATTCAGGTCTGTTGCCTGACTCTCTGAAAGCCTCGATAACCTCAAGTCTCTTAACGATTCTTGCTCTCTTCTGTCCGGAAGCATTTGCAAGTTCTTCCTTAAGTTCCTCAGAATCCTTATCAAGATCTATATTTGAGAGAAGCTCTTTGATAGCTTCAGCACCCATACCTGCTCTAAAATTATCACGGCCAAAGGTCTCAACCGCATCCGAATATTCCTTCTCGGAGAGGATCTGCTTAACGCTGAGGCTTGTATCGCCTGCATCAAGCACGATATATGATGCGAAATAAAGAACTTTCTCAAGCACCTTGGGTGAAAGGTCAAGGAGAAGACCCATCCTGCTGGGGATTCCCTTAAAATACCAGATATGAGAAACCGGTGCGGCGAGTTTTATATGGCCCATTCTCTCTCTTCTGACGCTGGCCTTGGTAACTTCAACGCCGCATCTGTCGCAGACAATGCCCTTAAATCTTACTCTCTTATATTTACCGCACTTACATTCATTATCCTTAGTCGGTCCGAATATTTTCTCGCAGAAAAGTCCGTCCGTTTCAGGCTTAAGCGTTCTGTAGTTGATGGTCTCAGGCTTAAGGACTTCACCGTGTGACCACTCAAGAATTTTCTCAGGGGACGCAAGACCAATTTTGATGGAGTCAAAAGTGATCGGCTGATATGTTTCATTATTGTTCATTTCAGACATTTTATGTTCTCCCTTCTTATTCTTCATCATCCGCAGGATCGAAATCATCTTCGTACGGCTCGGCCTCTACATCGGTAAGCTCACCGTCTACAAACTCCTTCTGTGTAAATCCTGCCTTGGCAAATTCGTCACCGGAATCTTCATACTTGAAGTCATCATTGAATCCAAGAAGACGGTTAGGATTGGTCTCCGCATTGAGGTCTTCCTTGATATCAACTTCGTTACCGTTCTCATCGAGAACGGTGACATCAAGTGCGAGGCTTCGAAGTTCTTCGATAAGAACCTTGAAGGACTCGGGAATACCGGGCTCGGGAATGTTCTCACCCTTGATGATGGCCTCGTAGGTCTTAACACGTCCGACAACATCATCGGACTTAACGGTAAGGATCTCCTGAAGGGTATATGAAGCGCCATATGCCTCGAGAGCCCAAACCTCCATCTCTCCGAAACGCTGTCCACCAAACTGTGCTTTACCACCGAGAGGCTGCTGGGTTACAAGTGAATAAGGGCCGGTCGAACGAGCATGGATCTTATCATCAACCAGGTGGTGAAGTTTAAGATAATGCATGTGTCCGATCGTAACGGCTCCGTCGAAGTACTCACCCGTTCTACCGTCGCGAAGTCTTACTTTACCGTCGCGGGAAATAGGCACGCCCTTCCACTCTTCTCTGTGATCGAGATGCTCCTCAAGGTACTCCATAACGTCCTTATCAAGAACATCCTTGTATTTCTTCTTAAAATCAGACCACTCACCGTTAACATAGTCGTTAGCCATCTCGAGTGTATCCTGAATAGCTTTCTCGTCCGCGCCATCAAATACGGGTGTGGAAATGTTGAATCCGAGAGCCTTGGCAGCAAGTGAAAGATGGATCTCAAGCACCTGTCCGATATTCATACGTGAAGGCACACCCAAAGGATTAAGCACGATATCAAGAGGTCTTCCGTTAGGAAGGAAAGGCATGTCCTCAACCGGTAAAATACGTGAAACGACACCCTTGTTACCGTGACGACCGGCCATCTTATCACCAGGCTGAATATGACGCTTAACGGCGAGGTAAACCTTAACCATCTTCTGTACGCCCGGAGCGAGATCGTCACCCTTGGTGATCTTTCTCTTATGGGCTTCAAGCTTGGCGTCGTATTCACGCTTTAACAGAACGATCTGGTTCTGCATTTCTTCGAGACGGCGCTGTGCGTCTTCATTGTTCAGGGACTGGCTGAACAGATCTGCATCTTCAATTGCGTCAACATTCTTAACACCGTTCTTTTCAAGGAGGTGACGAACGTTGCGGTAAATACCTGAACACAGGAAGTCGAGCTCTTCGTTGAGATCCTTCTTGGTCTTGGCAATCATGCTTTCTTCAATCTGCTTGGCTCTTTCGTCCTTTTCAAGACCTTCACGGGTGAATACCTGAACGTCAACAACGGTTGCGTGAGTACCTGCAGGAACACGTAAAGAAGTATCCTTAACTTCAGCGGCCTTTTCACCAAAGATTGCGCGTAAAAGTTTTTCTTCTGGAGTTAACTGGGTTTCTCCCTTAGGAGTTACCTTACCTACCAGAATATCGCCACCCTTAACTTCAGCACCGATGCAAACGATACCTGACTTGTCCAGCTTGCTGAGTGCAGCTTCGCCCACATTCGGAATATCCGCGGTGATGTCTTCGGCACCGAGCTTGGTGTCACGTGCGGTACAGGTCTGTTCGATAATGTGAATGGTAGTTAAACGGTCTTCGTTTGCAACTCTTTCAGATACCAGGATGGAGTCTTCGAAGTTGTAGCCGTTCCAAGGCATGAACGCAACGCGGAGGTTCTGACCGAGAGCGAGTTCACCGAGGTCGGTTGAAGAACCGTCGGCAATAACGTCACCAACCTTCACGATTTCGCCAAGACTTACGCATGGACGCTTGTTGAGGCAGGTGTTCTGGTTAGAACGAGTGTACTTTGACAGATTGTAAATATCAATGCCAGGTTCACCGTCGCGAACTTCTTCAATGTTTACCTTGATGATGATTCTTGCACCGTCAACGTAGATTACTTCACCGCCGTGCTTTGCAATGGTGGTAACGCCTGAGTCAACGGCTACCGCTCTTTCCATGCCGGTACCTACGAACGGCTTTTCAGACAATACGGTAGGAACAGCCTGACGCTGCATGTTACAACCCATCAAAGCACGGTTTGCATCGTCATGCTCCAGGAACGGAATAAGAGCTGCAGAAACTGAAATTACCTGCTGAGGCGAAACGTCCATATACTGAATATCTTTTGGCGAGCGAGTTGTATAATCACCAACTTTTCGGCAAGCAATCTGATCAGAAGCGAAACTTCCATCTTCTTTCATATCAACTGTAACCTGACCGATATAATAGCGATCTTCTTCAGTCGCAGTCATATATTTTACTTCATTTGTGGCTTTTCCATTTTCAACTTTTCGGAAAGGTGCTTCCAAAAATCCGTAATCATTTATCTTTGCGTAGATTGCAAGAGAAACGATAAGACCGATATTTGGACCTTCTGGAGTTTCGATAGGACACATTCGCCCGTAGTGCGTATAGTGAACATCACGAACTTCAAATCCAGCCC
>CAKZZH010000083.1 GCA_937885345.1 uncultured Lachnospiraceae bacterium
GTGATACCGGAAGGCAAGCTCCTTCGTAAATTTGCGGTTCCAAGCATTATTGCGATGCTTGTGAGCGCATTATATAACATTATAGATCAGTTCTTTATAGGGCGAAATGTCGGACAGCTCGGTAACGCGGCTACCAATGTTTGCTTTCCTTTTACGACCTCTTGTATAGCAATGGCGCTCCTTTTCGGAATAGGCGGAGCATCGGCCTTTAATCTCAATATGGGCGCGGGTCGCAGTAAGGAAGCGGGCAAATATATCGCGAATGCTGCGGTGATGATGATTTTGTCCGGTATCATTATCGGAGCGGTTGCTCTGATATTTACAGAGCCGCTTCTTATAGCGTTCGGAACGCCGGCGGATGTTCTTCCGTATGCGACAGAGTACGCAAGATTTACCGCTATAGGTTTTCCTTTCTGTATCCTGGCCGGTGGCGGCGGTCATCTTATAAGAGCGGACGGAAGACCGGGAATGTCAATGGTGGTCAACCTTGTCGGTGCCGTTATTAATGCGGTTCTCGACTATTTCTTTGTTTCCGTATTTAAATGGGGAATGATGGGAGCGGCTGTTGCCACAGTGATCGGGCAGGTCATTTCATCGGTTCTTATCATCATTTTCCTTGTTAGATACAAGACTGTTAAGCTTAAAGCTCCGGATTTTATACCGAAGGTCCGCTATTTCGGCAGGAATATGGCGCTCGGAACTGCACCTTTCTTTAATCAGATCGCGATGATGGTCGTTCAGATCGTGCTTAATAATTCCCTGAAATACTACGGCGGCAAATCTGTTTACGGTGAATCCGTACCGATAGCGGCCGTCGGAATCATTATGAAGGTTTCGATGATCGTATTCTCCTTTGTTATCGGTATTTCTCAGGGGCTTCAGCCGATTGTCAGTTTCAATTACGGAGCGAGCAAATACGCGCGTGTCAAAAAGGCATATCTTCTTGCGATCGCAAGCGGTTCGGTTATAGCGATTATCGCCTTTGTGCTGTTCCAGATTTTTCCGCTTCAGATCATACGGATCTTCGGAGAAGGAACACAGGAGTATTATGATTTTGCGGTAAGGTATTTCAGGATATTCCTGATGTTTATCTGCTTTTGCTTTATGCAACCGATATCATCGAATTTCTTTTCATCGATCGGAAAGCCCGGCAAAGGAGTTTTCCTGTCACTTACAAGACAGATCATTTTCCTGCTGCCGCTTATTATTATTTTACCGCTGTTTATGGGAATCGATGGGATCATGTATGCGGGACCGGTGGCTGATTTTGCCGCAACGGCGCTGTGTACGATACTTATTATCAAAGAATTTAAAAGACCCGAGTTCAAGAAAGGCTATATGGAATGAAGTATTACAACAGAGCGTTAAGGGATTTGAGACTTAGTAAAGAGAAGAATTTTGAGGCGATCTATAATGTCGTTTTCAGTTTTCCGGATAATGTTTTCTATGAATATCTGGACGGCTTTAATATCGTTCAGACTACCTATGAAGAGTGCCGTCTTAAAACTGTCGCCGCTGCCGCATTTCTCTCAGACAGGCTTTCGGCATATGAAAAAGGCAGCAATATCGGGCTTTGGCTTGATAATTGTCCCGAGTGGATCATATCCTTCTGGGCGCTCCTTATGGCTGGATATACGCCGGTCCTCCTTAATCGCCGCAATGATGTACAGACGGTAAAATCACTTATTAAGGCCGCGGACATACGAATCCTTGTAAGCGACGAGCCTTTTGAGGATATGGAATATGTGGATACTCAAGATTACCCAAGCGACGAAGCATGTAAAAATGCAGGTTTTGTTCCGACCTGGAACGACCGGATCATGCTCTGCACATCCGGCACTTCCGGACTTCCCAAGCTCTGCCTCTATGACGGACATGCGATCGCCGATCAGGTCTTTAACACCAAATATGTCCTTAAGGAAAACAGCTCTATCAAAACCTATTACAAAGGCTACGCAAAACTCCTTTGTTTCCTGCCTTTCTGCCATATTTTCGGGCTGACGGCGAACCTTTTGTGGTTCTCATTTTTCGGTCGTACCTTTGTGTTTCTTAAGAATATGAACCCCGAAACCATTGCGTATACCTGCAAGAGACATGGCGTAACCCATTTCTTCGCGATCCCGCTCATGTGGAACACGCTTACTCAGATGGTATATAAACAGGCCGAAAGTGAGGGCAAAACCAAACTCCTGAATAAAGCCATCAGTTTCTCGATCGGTCTTCAGAGTATTTTTCCGTATGTCGGAAAGCTTTTTGCAAGGCGCGTTCTGTTTGCGTCCACGCGTAAGCAGATACTCGGTGAATCGGTAAAATTCTGTATTTCGGGCGGCGGAAGAGTCAAGGAGGACGCTCTTAGACTTATGAACGCGCTTGGATACTCACTTTATAACGGATACGGAATGACCGAGATAGGTATAGCTTCGGTTGAACTCAGACTTCGCGCCAAGAAGAGGCTTCTTAATTCCATCGGTAAGCCTTTTCCTTCGATCCGGTTCAGGATCGGCGAAGATGACTCAGGGGATGAGGGCGAACTCTATGTTAAGGGCGGTTCCCTCGCCTGCAAGATCATTCACAATGGCGAGACCTTTATCCGCGACAAGGATGAGTGGTTTAAAACAGGCGACCTTGCAAGAAGGGATAAGGATGGCTATTATTATATTGAAAGCAGAATGGATGATATAATAATCGGTGAGAGCGGGGAAAATATTAGCCCCGATGTTATTGAAAGTTATTATACACTTGAACATACCGGCGGTATCTGTGTTTATGGCGAAGGCGAGCGTAAGTATATGATCGTGTCCGTACCGGAGGCGGTAAGCGAAAGCCAGAGAGAAAGGGTCTTTTCGAAGATTTATGAAACCAATTCGTCCCTTCCTTTGCAGTATAAGGTGACGGATGTTTTCGTAACCGAAAAGCCTCTTCCGATGGTACTTGAAAGCAAGGTGCAGAGAGTTCTTGTCATTAAGGATCACAGGGAGAATCCCGGTGATTATGCAAGGATCAATTTGGCTGATTACAGGGACAGGAGCGCTTCGGATGATGAGCGGTATGCACTTATTTTATCAGAGGTTAAAATGACTATCGCGGATATACTTGGCAAGGATGTCTCCGAGATAGGGGACGATGCACATTTTATATTGGATCTTGGCGGCGACTCAATGAGCTATTTTACTCTGCTTGACAGGCTGTCGGCGCAGTACAATGTCTCATTCCAGGTCGGCGGCGCAAATGTTTGCACCTGCGCATCGCAGTTTGCAGCTTATATACTTAAGAATTGATCGTGGAATTATTGCTTGCGGCTATTGTTAGGATTTGATCATGAAGCATGTTTTTGTTTGGTTTACCAAGATTATAGCGTTTCCTGCGCAGCTTGTGTTTTTCAGGAAACAAATATTTTATGAGAATAAGAAAAAAAGCGGACGGTATATAAGCGGCGGAGCCATTGTTGTTTCGAATCACACTTCGCTGATGGATTATTGCCTGCTGCTGTATGTGTTTTATACCAGGCTTTTGAGGGTGCTTACAGCGGAGGTTTTGTATCACAAGAACCCCGTGCTGACGCTGATCCTTAAGCTGATGGGCATGATCAAGGTCGACCGTTTTAAGCCCGATCTTGAGTATATGACCGAGTGCGCCGATGTACTCAAAGACGGCGGCGTTGTCGGGATCTTTCCGGAAGGAAGGATCATAAGAGGCAACGACTCGGAGGTTTTTAAGCCGACGGCCGTGTATCTTGCCGTTAAAACCGGTGTTCCGATAATCCCTGTTTACTGCGAGGGACATTACGGCTTTAAGGACAGGGCGAGAGTCGTCATCGGCGATAAAATATATTTTCAGGAAGACGCCAATATAACGAGCGAGCGAGTGACTGAGCTCAGCGCACAGCTTAAAGAGAAGGTTTATTCGCTCCGCGGTCTGATTCAAAAATGACAGGTGCAGCGCTGTGGCGCAAAAGATGCGGGTCTGCATCCGATCGGCGCTGCGAAGCAAAGAGAATGAGGGTATTTTATGGGTAAGAACATGTGGGAGATCGGCGCAGAGATCAAGCCGGGAAGCATTGTAAGAGTCAAGAGAACTTATTATTATCACTATGGGATTTATGTCGGAGAAAGCGAAGTGGTACATTTTTCGGCGGAAAATGATGACGGGATCCATACTCCTGAAGCCGTGAAAGTCATTAAGACAAGCGTTGACCGTTTCCTTCGCGGAGGCGTTCCGGAACTCAGACGGTATTCTTTTACCGAGAAACGCAGGATCAACCCGCCTGATAAAGTGATAAGCCTTGCACTTTCAAGGCTCGGCGAGGGCGGCTATGACGCGACGGACAATAACTGCGAGGATTTTGCAAACGAGTGTGTTTTCGGGAAAAAGCTTCCAAGGGGGTAGAGTATGGCAAGAAGCGATAATCAAAAACTTAAGCTTCTGTATCTTATGAAAATATTTTATGAGTATTCCGATGATAAACATCCGCTGAGCGTTGAAGATATCATCAATCATTTGAACGAGTATGATATTACCGTTGAGCGCAAGACCGTCTATTCCGATGTCGACATGCTCATTGAATTCGGAATGGACATCATTAAGGACAGGCAGGGCAGCAAGGGGCTTTATTATCTGTGCAGCCGTGATTTTGAACTTGCTGAGCTTAAAATGCTGGTTGATTCCGTACAGGTTTCCAAATTCATAACTCCCCAGAAAACGCGTGAACTCATATCCAAGATAGAGGGTCTGACCAGCAAATATGAGGGCGTATGTCTTAATCGTCAGGTCTATGTTGCCGAACAGATCAAATCTTTAAACAAGCTTATGTTCAATAATATCGATGTGATCCACAATTCGATCGCCGAGAACAGGTGCATAAAGTTTAAGTATTTTATGTGGGATACAGACAAGAAGCAGGTGCTTAGAAACAACGGTGAATTCTATAATGTAAGCCCCTGGCTCCTGGTGCTTTCCGATGAGAATTACTATCTTGTGGCCTATGATAACGAAGCCGGCAGGATCAAACATTTCCGCGTCGATAAAATGCTTAAGACCGAGATGTGCGACGAACGCAGAAAAGGCAAGACCGCTTTTAACAATATCAATATGTCTACCTATTCCAATAAAATGTTCAATATGTACGAAGGTGAGAATGCCAGTGTGGATTTTATATGTGAGAACTCCGCGATCGGAATAATGATCGACAGATTCGGCAACGATATACCGGTAGTAAAGGTTGACGATGACCATTTTAAAACGGTTGTGAAAGTTTCCGCGAGTGATGCCTTTTACGGCTGGGTTGTCGGACTTGGAGGCAAGATTAAAATAGCGGGGCCCGCGAATGTTCGTGCCAAATTCGACGAGCTTATCGCCAAATTCAAATAAAGCATTGAAAATATTATACTGTTTGTGATATAGTTTACGCATCAGGAATGTATGGCGTTTTGCGCGCCGGCCGTTACCGTTTTTTTTGCGGTGCGGTATTTCATCGTTATATCACGCACATCTGATTGTTCCCGGAATGCTTTATATTGCGGTGTTTTAATGTGTCTGCATTTTATTATTGACATCCCGAATAAAATATAATATATTATTAACAGAACAAATGTTCCGAAATAATGTTCGGAACAGGATAGGAGATTAATATGGCTAACGAAGATAAGTTACGTGCACTTGATGCGGCAATTTCCAACATTGAGAGGAATTTCGGTAAGGGAGCGGTTATGAAACTCGGCGATCCAGCAGCGGCTATGAATGTGGAGACCATCCCCACCGGATCGCTCAGCCTTGATATTGCTCTCGGACTTGGCGGTATACCCAAGGGAAGGATTGTAGAGATTTACGGACCTGAATCATCAGGTAAGACGACAGTTGCTCTTCATATGGTAGCCGAGGTACAGAAGAGGGGCGGTATAGCAGGCTTTATCGATGCCGAGCATGCACTTGATCCTACATATGCCAAGAATATCGGTGTCAACATCGATGAATTATATATTTCACAGCCCGATAACGGTGAGCAGGCTCTTGAGATAACGGAGACACTTGTACGTTCGGGTGCGGTTGATATCATTATTGTCGATTCGGTTGCGGCACTTGTTCCCAAGGCCGAGATTGACGGCGATATGGGTGATGCCCATGTCGGTCTTCAGGCAAGACTTATGAGTCAGGCACTTCGTAAGCTTACCGCCGTGATCAGTAAGACCAACTGTATTGTAATATTTATCAATCAGCTTCGTGAGAAGGTCGGTGTCATGTTCGGTAATCCGGAGACAACGACCGGCGGACGTGCTCTCAAGTTCTATTCATCCGTCAGAATGGATGTCAGAAGGATTGAGACTCTCAAGGTTAACGGAGAGAATATCGGTAACAGAACAAGAGTTAAGGTTGTTAAGAATAAGATCGCACCTCCCTTTAAGGAGGCGGAATTTGATATCATGTTCGGCAAGGGCATTTCAAGAAGCGGAGATATCCTTGATCTTGCCGTTAATTCGGATGTTATTCAGAAGAGCGGTGCCTGGTTTGCCTATAACGGCGAGAAGATCGGGCAGGGAAGAGAGAATTCCAAGATCTATCTTGAATCCAATCCCGATATTATGGCAGAAGTTGAAGCTAAGGTCAGAGCACATTATGCCATTGGCGAAGGTGGTGCAGACGAGGTATCCGGCGATGACGATAAATCTGAGAATGCACCTAAGAGCCGCAGAAGCAAAGCATCTAAGGATGAAGAGGAATAATTATGTTGATCACGAAGGTTGAGGCCTTCGGCAATAAGAAGCGGAAGGTATATCTCGATGAGACATATGCCTTTCCGCTTTATTTGTCAGAGATAAGACAATTTCATATAGAAGAAGGCAGTGAGCTTGCCGAAGATATTTATGAAGAGATTTCGCATACCATTGTTTCAAGGATTATGAGCAGGATCTGTTATCTTATAACGGATTATGACAGACCGAAAGCTCAGATCAGACACAAGATGATCCTGGCAGGATATTCCCAAGAGCATGTCGATATGGCTATATCCAAACTTGAGGATATGGGTTACGTTGATGATCTCAGATATGCCGAGGAATATGTTCGCTGTATGGCCGAGAACCGTTCCAAAAGCACCAGGCAGATTGAGAACAAGCTGCTTGAGAAAGGTATACCGCGTGATATTATCAAGCAGGTTATGGACAACGCTGAATTTGACGAAGAAGGGCAGCTTGATAAGGCCCTTAGGAGCAGGGGCTATACCACCGAGACGCTTCATGAGGCCACACCGGAAGATAAACGTAAGATTTGCGGATACCTTATGAGAAAAGGCTTTTCTTACGATACTTTCAGCGATTATTTAACTTGACACGAACACTCTAAAAGTATAGAATTAGTATGTTGTGTAAAATGAAAATTTAATAAGGAGGTGCTCCTGTGGAGTGGTATCATTATGCCATCGCATGCGCAGCACTTGTTGTAGGCTTTGTGATTTCATGGGCCATTTGCACTGCATATCAGAGGAATGTAGCATCCAAGAAGATAGGCAGCGCGGAAGAAAAGGCCAGAGAGATTATAGATGACGCTCTTAAGACTGCTGAAGCCCGCAAGAAGGAAATGCTTGTTGAAGCCAAGGAAGAAACCATTAAGGCTAAGAACGAGCTTGATAAAGAGACCAAGGAGAGAAGAGCCGAGATTCAGAAATATGAACGACGCGTACTTTCCAAAGAAGAGTCCCTTGACAAGAAGCTCGATCAGGTTGAGAAACGTGATAATTCTCTGGCCCGTAAGGAAGAAGAACTTGGACGCAAGCAGAAGGAGCTCGATGAACTCAGTGCCAAACACATACAGGAACTTGAAAGAATCTCAGGTTTAACCTCCGCACAAGCTAAAGAATATCTTTTAAAATCTGTTGAAGATGATGTAAAACACGAGACTGCTGTCATGATCAAAGAGATGGAGAGCAGGGCTAAGGATGAAGCTGATAAGAAGGCTAAGGAATATATAATCGGAGCTATTCAGAGATGCGCCGCCGATCATGTATCCGAGGCAACTATCTCGGTAGTTCAGCTTCCTAATGATGAGATGAAAGGTCGTATAATCGGAAGAGAGGGACGTAATATCAGAACTCTTGAGACTATGACCGGTATTGATCTTATTATTGATGATACTCCGGAAGCAGTTGTTCTTTCGGGATTCGATCCGATCAAGAGAGAGGTTGCAAGAATTGCTCTTGAGAAACTTATCGTTGACGGTCGTATCCATCCGGCAAGAATCGAGGAAATGGTTGAGAAGGCTCAGAAAGAAGTTGAGACCTCAATCCGCGAAGCCGGCGAGGCAGCTTGTCTTGAAGTTGGAGTTCATGGTATACATCCGGAGCTTATTAAGCTCCTTGGAAGGATGAAGTACAGAACCAGTTATGGTCAGAATGTTCTTAAACATTCGATTGAAGTTGCTCTTATCAGTGGTCTTCTTGCTTCAGAGATGGGGCTTGACGTAAGATCCGCTAAGAGAGCAGGTCTTCTGCATGATATCGGTAAATCGATCGATCATGAGGTTGAAGGATCGCATGTTCAGATCGGTACGGATCTTTGTAGGAAATACAAGGAATCGGAACTTATCATCAATGCAGTTGAGGCACATCATGGTGATGTTGAACCTCAGTCACTTATTGCATGTATCGTTCAGGCTGCCGATGCAATATCAGCTGCAAGACCGGGTGCAAGATGTGAGACCGTTGAGACATACACTAACAGATTAAAAGAATTAGAAGATATTACGGATGGATTTAAGGGAGTTGAGAAATCCTTTGCAATCCAGGCGGGGCGTGAGATTCGAGTTATGGTTGTTCCTGATCAGGTCAGCGACGCTGATATGGTAATACTTGCCAGAGATATATCCAAGAAGATTGAAGCAGAACTTCAATATCCCGGACAGATCAAGGTTAGCGTTATCAGAGAGTCAAGAGTTACCGATTATGCTAAATAGTATGCGAATATTTTAACAACTTTAACCCCAATTCTTTATTACAATATGATAAGGAATTGGGGTTTGTTTTTGTGTGAAGTATGTGTGAATTTACTTGACCAAAAGCACCTGATATTATATATTATTCAAGGTGTTTGTTTTTCACCGGACGTTATTTTTAGGAGGATGAAATGAGTCAGCAAAAAATTGATGCCAGAAAAAAAGGCAAAGGCGATCTTCTTCATGCAACGAAGAAGAATTACAGAATTCTTACAGGAGTGATCAGCGCAATAGTAGTAGGACTTGCTGTTATTGCATGCTTTATTGTTCATAATAAGACAAAGGATTCCGCATACAGCAGCGGCTATTCCGAAGGTTACGGTGCTGCATATTCTTACTTTTCATCTGTTTATAATTCATCAAGCAGCACGGATGACAGCAGCTCTGATTCAAGCAGCACGGATGACAGCAGCTCAGATTCAAGCAGCGCCGAAGATACTTCATCAGAAACCGAAGCAGAGAGCGAGACTGAAGCAGCAACAGAAGCGGCAGAGTAATTTTAAAGTATTTTATATATCACATAATAAGGGGCGTCTGCATGGATTGCCCCTTTGTTGTTAAATGGTGGTTTATGAGAATAATGTTTGTTTCTCTTGGATGTGACAAGAATCTTGTCGATTCCGAGATGATGATGGGACTTCTTGCAAAACGTGGACATACTTTTACCGATGATATTGAGGAAGCTGAGGCGGCTGTTATCAATACCTGCGGTTTTATAAGCGATGCCAAGGAAGAGTCGATCAATACTATTCTTGAAATGGCGGAATATAAGAATAAGAATCTCCGTTATATTATCGCGGCGGGCTGCCTGGCGCAAAGGTATGCTGATACTTTTATGGATGAGCTTCCCGAGGTCGATGCGATCGTCGGTACCACTGCGTTTGACCAAATTTGTGAGACTCTTGACAGGCTTGATAAGGGCGCGAAACAGGTCACAAGCATCGAAAACATCGACAGATCATGCAGGGGAAAGGAAAAAAGGATCATCTCGACTCCCGGCAATTATTATTCATATCTTAAGATTGCAGAGGGTTGCAATAAAAGATGCACCTACTGCGCAATCCCTTATATAAGGGGATCTTACAGGTCTGTTCCCATGGAGGAACTGATCGCCGAAGCGGAAGAACTTGTAGATCAGGGTATTAAAGAACTGATCCTGGTTGCCCAGGAGACCACGCTTTACGGCATTGATCTGTACGGCAAGAAGTCTCTAACCGATCTTCTGAACAAGCTTTGTGAGATTGAAGGACTTAAGTGGATACGTATTTTATATTGTTATCCGGAGGAGATCACGGATGAACTGATTGATACAATTGCCAATCAGCCCAAAATATGTCATTATCTTGATATACCCATTCAGCATGCGTCTGATGACATCCTGCGCAGGATGGGCAGAAGAACCGATAACAAATACTTAAGAGAGATCATTGGAAAACTCAGAGAGAGGATCCCGGATATTGCGATCAGAACCACTGTTATTACGGGATTTCCGGGCGAGACTGATGAAGATCATCAGGTTCTTTTGGATTTTATAGATGATATGGAATTTGAGAGACTCGGCTGTTTTACGTATTCTCCCGAGGACGATACGCCTGCGGCGCTATATGATCATCAGGTTGATGAGGATCTTAAGGCTAAACGCAGGGATGAGGTTATGAGCCTTCAGCAGGAGATAAGTCTTGATATTTGCAATCGCAATATAGGCAGGATCTTGGATGCATTGATTGTCGGACGCGACAGCGAAAACGGCGAATATATTGCCAGAACTTATATGGATGCGCCCGATGTTGATGGATATATATTTTTTGAAAGTGAGCGCGATCTGATAAGCGGTGATATGGTCAGACTCAAAGTCACGGGAGCGCTCGAATACGATCTGATAGGAGAATTGTTATGAACTTACCTAACAAATTGACGATGTTCAGAATTATTTTAATACCTTTCTTTCTGGTATTTCTGCTTACCACATTTGCAGGTGAGGCTTCCCGATGGATTGCACTCGGAATATTCGCGGTTGCATCACTTACCGATATGCTCGATGGTAAAATAGCCCGTAAATATAATCTTATCACCGATTTTGGTAAATTTATGGATCCCATTGCCGACAAGCTTCTTGTGAGCTCTGCTTTTATCGCATTTGTACAGCTTGGAAGGCTTCCGGCCTGGATCGTTGTTATTTTTATAGCGAGAGAATTTATCATCAGCGGCTTCAGACTTGTTGCTTCCGACAATGGAGTGGTTCTTGCGGCGAGTATGTGGGGCAAGTTCAAGACGGCATTTCAGATGATCATGTGCTGTCTTCTGATTGTGGACTTTGATATTGCATGGGTTAATATTGTTGAACTGGTGCTTATCTATGCATCTCTCGCTCTTTCGATCATTTCACTGATCGATTATCTTGTAAAGAACCGCAAGGTAATTAAGAATTGTTGATATGCTGCGGCGGAGAATGCCGGCTTAATGAACTTAAGGCATTCGCGGGTGAGCATATTCGGATATGAAAGGAGTAATAATGGTAGCTGAAATTATTACAGTTGCAACAGAAGTTGTAAATGCGAATGTAAGTAATAACGTGGCGCCCTATATAACCGAAGGACTTAGAGATATCGGGTTTGATGTATTTTACCAATCGAGCGTGGATAATGATGATTCTCGTGTTAAGAAGTTGTTTAATGTGGCCGCATCCAGAAGCGATCTTATCGCGCTGGTTACAGGATATGGAGTTAAGGCTGACAATATTATGGCTGCTTACGGACTTGTTAAGAGTAAGAAGTCAGTGGGCGATGCCGTGATTTACGAAAAAAACAACCTTAAAGTAATAACTTTCCCTCTGCTATGTGAAGATGTACAGTCACTTTGGAACGATTATTCGTCCCTTATCAATGGCATGAACGGTATATTTTATTACAGCGCAACGATTAAGACGACCGGTCTTGAAACCGGAGAACTGCTCGACAGATTGTCCGAGATTGAGAGGATTCAGCTTAATCCTTCGGTCAGCATAATTCAGGGAATGGATTACGGGATCGTTAAGGTTACCGGCTATTCCAAAGACTTTGAAGAAGCCAAATCTTCGGTTAAATCGGTTGTAAAGGACATTAAGGATTGCATTAAAGGTCATATTTTTACGACCGATCGAAATGAATATATCGAGAATTCGGTGATCAGACTTCTTAAAAAGTACGATCTTAAAATATCCACCGCAGAGTCGGTTACGGGTGGACTTGTAGTAAGCAGGCTTGTTAATGTACCCGGTGCTTCCGAAGTCTTTACTCACGGCTTTGTTACTTATTCCAATAAAGCAAAGCGTAAAGTACTTGGTGTAGACCGCGAAAGCCTTAAGAAATATTCGGCAGTCAGCAAAGAGGTCGCCAAGGAGATGGCCAAGGGAGCAATATTTACGGCGGATGCCGATGTATCCGTTGCGGTCACCGGATATTCCGGTCCCGACGATACTCCCGAGGAGCCGAAAGGCCTTGTATATATAGCTGTTTCCGTAAATGATAAAGTAATAGTTGAGAAATATAATTTCTCCGGAAGCAGAAACATCATCAGAAATAAAGCGGCAAACAGGGCGCTTGAACTTGTAAGAGAGAGTATTATTGCCGCATACGGTAAATAAAGAATATTGCCGCATACAGAAAACAGAGGAGCGAAAAAATGGAAAAGAAAGCATTTGTTACCAAAGAAAAGGTTCAGGAGATAGCCGCTAAATATCCCACTCCTTTCTATCTCTATGATGAGAAGGGGATCAGGGAGAATGCTAAGAAGGTATACGAAGCATTCTCGTGGAATAAAGGATTTAAGGAATATTTTGCAGTCAAGGCTTGCCCGAATACCTTTATTATCAATATTCTTAAGGAGTACGGATGCGGAGTCGACTGTGCTTCAAAGGCAGAACTTATGCTTGCTCACGCTCTCGGATTCGGCGAGGGTGAGATAATGTTTTCTTCGAATGTTACGCCTGCCGAAGAATACATATATGCAAGGGAGATCGGTGCGACCATCAATCTTGATGATTTTACACATATTGAATTTCTGGATTCGCTTACGGGTATTCCTGAGACGATTTCGTGCAGATTTAATCCGGGCGGATATTTCAGTATTGCCAATACGATAATGGATAATCCTCAGGACGCCAAGTACGGCTTTACCAAAGAGCAGATCATTGAGGGCTTTAAAATCCTTAAAAGTAAGGGTGCAAAGAATTTCGGCATTCATGCGTTTCTTGCTTCCAATACCGTTACGAACGAATATTACCCCGAGCTTGCAAGGCAACTTTTCAAACTTGCTGTTGAACTGAGAGATGAGACCGGCTGCGATATCAGATTCATTAATCTTTCGGGTGGCGTCGGTATCCCTTATAAACCGGACGGCGAGCCCAATGACATTATGAAGATCGCAGAGGGCGTTCATAAAGTATATGATGAAGTGCTTACCGCAGCGGGAATGGGTGATGTTGCCATCTATACCGAAATGGGACGCTTTATGATGGGACCTTATGGTGCGCTTGTTACCAAATGCATTCATCAGAAGCATATTTATAAAGAATACATTGGCTGCGATGCATGTGCAGCAAACCTTATGAGACCTGCAATCTATGATGCTTATCATCATATTACCGTTCTAGGTAAGGAGAATGAGCCCTGCGACCATAAATACGATGTTACCGGTTCGCTCTGCGAGAACTCCGATAAATTCGCCAAGGACAGAATGCTTCCGAAGATTGATATCGGTGATTATTTATTTATTCACGATGCAGGTGCGCATGGCTTCTCGATGGGTTATAATTACAATGGTAAGCTTTGGTCGTCCGAGATACTTCTCAAAGAAGACGGAAACTTCAATCTTATCAGAAGAGCCGAGACACCCAAGGATTATTTTGCAACTTTTGATTGCTTTGACATTTTAGATTCGATACTTAAGGAGTAATTCAATGTCCGAACTTATGACTGCCGTTAACAATCTGCTTAAGAGACATAAGACCGATACAGCTCTTCCTTGCTATGTTAAGGAACTTAAAGGGCTTTATCGTGATCTGTCTTTTCTTAAGCTTTCGATGAATTTCTATACATTTTCTGAGATTTATTGTGAACTTGATAATGATAATAAAGTAAGACTTGCAGATGATATCGCCGTTCTTATTGACCTTATCGGTAAGATTGTTAATGATGTAGGCTTTGATGATTCCGATAAAATGCGTATTTCGCGCCTTAGGGAATCCGTTGCGACGGGCACGGAGACGCTGACTGCTTTTGTGGATCGTTTTGAAGTGTGCGAATATATGCTTAACAGGGTTGAGTATAGATTCTATCCTTGCAAGTATGATATGCAGTATTATAATACGGATTTCGAGAAGGATATTCTTGCATATATTACGAGAGACCGCGACAATGCACTTATAAATACAAGGATTTCGCTTATGTCCGAACAGCTTCCCATGAGGCTCTCATCGAACAAATTCTTCGATATTCTTATGAATTCTTTATCTTTGTACAAGGGTAGCGATAAGCTTTCATTGTATGATTTTGAATATATGATAAGAACTACGGGCCTTTTGAAGGATACCGATGATGAGGCTTTTCCACTTCTTACCGAGGCTTATGCAAGGTTTGCGGATTCGACTTTTGAGACTCTTGATAAGGAGCAGTATGACGAGCTTAGGAAGAAACTTGATGAGGTAACGGAGTATACCGAGAAGACATCCGATGCATACGTTATTATCGCTGAGGTTATAAATGACTTGTATACAGTGATTTTAACGGATGATAAAACTGCCGAATATGAAAATGCTTCCGAAAAAAGCATCAAGGTTCACGAGGGACTTAAGAAAATGATACTTCTTGCCCGTAATTCGATCTGCGAGGACAAACCCCATGCCGAAGGCACTTCAGATGCGTTCTCCGAATTCGAAGGAATGCAGGAAGAACTCAATTACAGTATCACATCTCCGGAAAACGCGCTTGATGAGATAATGGATATTCATACTGATGATATTAAAAAGTTGGGTTTCGAGGAGGATTTTAAGGATCTTACGATCATTAAAAAGCTCCAGTCCACAAGTACATTTGCCAGACTTACAACGGATGAGACTTTCCTCAACAAAGTGGATGAGACCGATGTTGATAAAGTACTTGAGGGCCTTAAGACTGATTTTACCGAACTGTTTAAGGACAAGCCCAGGCTTTTTAAGAGAGCGGTTATGGCCGGCGTGATCGGCAATCTTCCTGTTTTCTTCGGAAGTCTTGAGGAATTTAAGGAATATGTACATATAACGCTGCTTCAATGCAATGACGAGGCCGAAAGATGCGGCTGTATGGCATCCGTCAGAATGATCATAAAGGGTGATTAAATGGTAGAATTCTCCGGCAGGCTCGCATGCGGGCCTAAGGCCGATAAAATTAAAAAGGCTCTTATCAGGAACCTGAAAAAAGGCAAGAGTGTTCCTTTTCTCTATGTTGTCTATATTTCCGACAGCAAAACGGATCAGCTTGAAATTGTCGAATCCATGCAGATCGGTCTTCCTTTCTTTGAGAACAAGGATTTGTACATTGCAGGTCTTGCGATCGGCGAGGATGAAGCACTTGAACTTATAAGACAGATGGTTGATACGGTTTACTCCGAAACGGGAGGTACCGATATCAAAGGGTTTTTCAGGGTATAATATGGATATCTTTTTACAAGTACTTAAAATAATAGGTTTTGTGCTTGCTGGAATCGCAGCACTCGTCCTTTTGATTCTTTTACTTGTTTTATTTGTTCCGATTAGGTATGATATTAAGGCAAGCTATGGTCCGGACGAGAAGGTCCTTAAGGTGAGCGGTAAGGTGAGTTATCTTCTTCATCTTATAAGAGCAAGCGTATCCCTTGTGGGAACGCAGCTTGATTATTCGGTAATGATTGCCTGGATAAAGCTCTTCTCAAAGGGTAAAGCGGATAGAACGGATCTTGATGATCTGCCGGATGCACCCGAGCCGGATTCGGCCGCGGCAAAGCCGAAGGATGAAATAAGCGATGAGCCTGATGGACCCGAGATCAGCGACGAGCCTGATGGACCCGAGATCAGCGACGAGTCTGATGGGCCTGAGATCAGCGGCGAGACGGACGGCTTTAAGCGCAAGCGAAAACGCGATCGTGATCGTGATCGTGATCGTAATCGTGCTCGTAAACCTAAGAAGAACGGCTTTGCGCAGTTTAAGAAAAAAGTTGTTGGTCTTAAGCATAAGCTTATAGAACTTAATTCAAAGCGTGAGAATATAGTTAACGAGATCAATGATTATAGAAACAGGCAAGCATTTTCTCATATTATTAAGGCGCTTAAGAAAATATTTAAGCATATGTCACCGAGAAAGCAGTATGTTAATATAATGTTCGGAACCGGCGACCCGGCCGATACCGGTCAGATCCTTGGATATATGTATGTGGTGGGAACACTTTTAAGACTTAATCTTACGGTGGTTCCGGATTTCTACAACAAAGTATTTGTGCTCGATGCAAGACTGAAAGGTCATGTAACGATATTTGTTATTGCTTTTCAAACATTGCGATTATATATGGATAAGAATATCAAGAGATTATACAGGAGGATAAGTAAGTATGGAAGATAACGGGAAGTTTGAGACTACGGTAGGCTCACTTTTTAAGGGGATGGAAGGCTTTGTATCGGCAAAGACCGTCGTCGGTGATGCGGTTACGGTTAAAGATACCATCATTCTTCCTCTTATGGATGTCACTTTTGGTGTCGCTGCCGGAGCAGGAACAAATAATGCCAAGGACAACCGCAAAGGAAATGCAGTCGGCGGGATGGGCTGTAAAATGACCCCGTCGGCAGTTCTTGTAATACATGACGGTATGACAAGACTTGTAAATGTTAAGAATCAGGATGTTGTCAATAAGATCGTTGATATGGTTCCCGATGTACTCGAGAAGATTACAAGTATCATTAAGAACAAGAAAAACGCTCCCGATGAGGAAGTAGAGAAAGCTGTTGATGATATTTTAAACACTGCTGAATAATACCGGTGTGGATTTTATCGGATTTTACCAAAAAAACTGTTGCATTTGTTTATTCAATCTGTTAAGATAACATCTGTTGTGAACTCGGAACGTAAGGAGGTGCTATAATGGCTAGATGTGATATTTGTGATAAGGGTGTGCATTTCGGCATTCAGGTGAGCCACTCACATAGAAGATCCAACAAGATCTGGAAGTCCAATGTTAAGTCTGTAAACGTTAAGGTTAACGGACAGGTTAAGAAGATGAATGTATGTACTTCTTGCCTCAGAACAGGCGCTAAGCTTGGTACTCTTGAGAGAGCATAACTAGTTGCGAATTGTATAGATCATATTTTGATTTGGCGCCGTGGTAGGTCGCCGGATATTCATCAAACGTATCAATAGCCTTAAATATGCATTTTATATTGCATATTTAAGGCTTTATTGGTATAATATTTATAAGATATAGCGGTCGTGTTTTATGGAGTAAGATATGATCGCTTATTGTATAAAAAGGGTGAATGCGAGGGGTTTGCGATGGACAGGTACAAAATTCTTTTAACCGGCAATAACGGTATCATAATGGACGATTTCTTTAATATTCTTGAGAAATCCTTTCTTATAATGTCCAGTTCAACAAGATATGCTGATATGGAAGTACATATGGCTTGTTTTAAGCCGAATGTATTTGTGCTTTGTCTCGGCTCGGATAATACCGAAGACGATATAACAAGGGTTATGACGATCAAGAGACGCCTTACCAGAGACGATGTCATCTTTGGTGTTGTCGGTACGCCCGGAGAGATTGAGAGTTTCCAGAAGAGATCCTTTAATATGGCGGATATCGTTATTCCCAGGCCTATCAAAGCCGATAAGATCAAGGCGATCATCGAAGATCACATGGAAGAAGTTGAGAAACTTCAGGCTCAGAGAAGTGCCATGGAAGAAGAACTCAACAAGGTTAAGAACGAGGACAGGCGCAAGCATGTTCTTGTTATTGATGATTCACCCATTATGCTCAAGCTTGTTAAAGAACAGCTCAAAGACAATTACGAAGTTGCAACTGCTATCAGCGGTAAAATAGCCTACAAATTCCTTGAAAGCAAAACCACGGATTTTATATTGCTCGATTATGAAATGCCTGAAGAGGACGGTCCTCAAGTTCTTAAACGTCTTAGAATGCTTCCAAATATAGACAGGGTCCCCATTGTATTTCTTACCGGTGTTACCGACAGGGAGAAGATCAAGGAAGCTCTTATGTTAAGCCCTCAGGGCTATGTTCTTAAACCTATCGACAAGGACAAACTTATCGGTACAATAGAGAAATTCATTGGAGGCTGAGATGGCAAGTCTTAAATTGACTGATCTTATGTCACCGGAAATGCTCCAGGAATTTCAAGATGCGTTTTCGGATATGACTGGTCTTGCGGCATTAACAACGGATGCGGATGGAGTTCCTGTCACCAGGGGCTCTAATTTCACTTCCTACTGTATGGACAAAATCCGTAAGAACAAAAAGGGATGCGAACGATGTGAGAATTGCGATCGTTCAGGTGCCATTAAGACTCTCAAGACCGGGAAACCGACGACCTATTATTGTCATTCGGGTCTCGTTGATTTTGCCGCGCCTATAATGGTTAACGGTGAGATGATCGGATCTTTTATCGGTGGTCAGGTCCTTCCCGAGACGCCCTCCAGAGATAAGATATATAAAGTTGCCGATGAACTCGGAATCGGTGAGGACGAACTATGGGAAGCCGCGCAGGATGTGTATATTTTACCGATGGAAGAGATAGATAAAAGGGCGGATTATCTGTTTAAGATTGCCAATATCCTTTCACAGATGGCTTTTTCCAATTATATGACCGTTAAGGCTTCGGCCGAGATAGAACGAGCGGCCAATATGAAATCCGACTTTCTGGCAAATATGAGCCACGAGATCAGGACTCCGATGAACGCCGTTATCGGACTTGCCGAGATGGCGCTAAGAGAGCAGCTCCCGCCTGCCGCGAGGGATTATATAGGCCAGATAAAATCATCCGGAAGAGCACTTCTCAGTATAATAAATGATATCCTGGATTTCTCCAAGATCGAATCTGGTAAAATGGACATAATCCCCGTTGAATTCGAACCCTTGTCCATTATTAACGATGTAGCGAATATTATTTCCGTTAAACTTGGAGAGAAAGAAATAGAACTTCTACTTGATATCAATCCCAATTTTCCCAGGCTTCTTGAAGGAGACAATATAAGGATCAAGCAGGTTCTTATCAATATTGCGAACAATGCCGTCAAATTTACCAATGAAGGCTTTGTTAAGATTATGCTTGATTATGAACAGATCGATGATAATACCATCGATTTCGAATGTGCGATAATGGACACGGGAATCGGTATTAAATCTGAGGACAAGTCCAAACTTTTCCGGTCCTTCTATCAGCTTGATTCCAAGCGTAACCGTAATATTGAAGGTACCGGTCTCGGCCTTGCGATCAGCAAACGACTTCTTGATCTTATGAACGGTAAGATCAGTTTCCTCAGCGAATACGGCAAGGGAACCACATTTTATATAAGCATACCGCTAAAGGTCCTTGACCCGGATCCGTCCGTTAAGATCGCAGGTTCCGAGAAGACCTTTATTATTTGCGTGGTATATGATGATAATCTTAGAGATCAGGTAAGAAAAGATGTTAAAGCACTCGGAATGGCATATCGCAGTATGAAGACATTCGCGGATGTAGACGAATTTCTCAAATCTCCCGAGAGAAACGAGTATGAGCGAATATGCATCATTACCGAGAAGAACTGCCTTAATGCCACGCTCGATCAGATCCTTATAAGATATACCGAGGTTGAGTGTATTTGCTTTGATAATTTCATGGGAGATACCAAATCTTCCTTCCCCAATTTGAAGATTGGCAAGAAACCGTTCTCTGTCGTGAAACTTGCAATGCTTATGAAGGGTGATGAATATATATTCTCCGGGGACAACCATGAGTCCTATGAGATTGATTTTAAGGCTCCCGATGCCAAAATACTTATTGTTGATGATAACCCCGTCAATCTTACGGTTGCCGAGGGTCTGCTTGAGCCTCTTGAGATGAATATCAATACGGCTGTCAGCGGTAAGCAGGCGCTTAAGCTCATTGCGGACCGTAAATATGACCTTATCTTTATGGATCATATGATGCCTGAGCTTGACGGTATTGATACCACAAGGATCATCAGAAGACTTCATCCGCAGTATGATGATGTTCCGATAATCGCACTTACCGCAAATGCGGTTGAAGGTGCGCGGAATATGTTCCTGAATGAAGGAATGCAGGATTTTGTCGCTAAGCCCATTGATGTCAGAGTCCTTATTTCCAAGGTTAAGAAATGGCTGAAGCCTTCGCTTATGATCAAGAGAACTCCCAGCGAGATGAGCTCGCATGATGCGGCGTCCTCCGCCTTATCTGCGGCAGATTCGGTATTTGATTCTGTTATTGAGGATATCGATTTTCCTTCGGCCAAGCAGATGATCGGAAGTGATAAATTATTCGAAAAGATTGTAAGAGAGTATTTTAAGACTATTCCGGAAATACATTCCTCAATTAAGAGTGCTTATGAAGAGAAGGATTATAAGAATTACACCATACTTGTTCATGCCTTAAAGAGCAGCTCCAGACAAATCGGTGCTGTCGCGCTTGCGGATATGGCCGCTGAACTTGAGGCAGCGGGTAAGGATATGAATGTCGGTATGATAGACGAGAAGACACCGTATCTTCTTCAGAAGTATCTGTATTACAGAACATTATTGGCACCTTATCTTGAAATGGGCATGCATGGCGATGAAGTCGCAGAAAGCATCGCCCCCGCTAAGAAAGAAATATACCAAAAAGAAATAGTTTCTATTCTTGATAAGCTTTTTTGCGCAGCCGATGAACTGGATATGGACAAAATGGAGGAATATGGCTCTGAACTTACTAAATATGCTTTTGAGGGCGATCAGGCCAAGTTCCTTGAAGATATGAATGAAGCCATAGATCATGTTGATGTTGAGAAATGCCAGGAACTGTGCATGAACTGGAAGGCTCTTTATACATAGAAAAATGCACATACTTGATAATTTGGATTATCTAATGTATAATACAAACGCGTTTTTTGCGTAAGGAATTTATTCCCGACTCAAAGGAGGATTTTACAATGAAAGGACAGACAGAGAATCAGTTTGGCAAGGTAATGGTTGATAACGACGTGATCGCCAAATATGCCGGCGCAACTGCGGTTGAGTGTTTTGGTATCGTCGGAATGGCTGCCGTAAGTGTTAAGGATGGACTTGTTAAGCTTCTTAAGAAGGACAGCCTCACGCATGGAGTAAGTGTTAAGGTTAATGATGACAGCTCACTTGTTATCAATTTTCATGTGATCGTAGCATACGGCGTAAGCATTTCTACCGTTACGGAGAATCTTGCACATAATGTAAAATACAAAGTCGAAGAATTAACGGGACTCAAGGTCTCCAAGATCAACGTCTATGTTGAAGGCGTAAGGATCATCGATTAATTAACAGGAGGACCATTAAAGTGGCAACGAAAACAATTGACGCAGCTCTTTTACAGAAGCTGTTCTTGGCGGCTGCGGCTAATCTTGAGGCGAATAAGGAATCTATTAACGATCTTAATGTATTCCCCGTTCCCGATGGTGATACAGGAACCAATATGACTCTTACGATAATGTCTGCGGCCAAAGAAGTTGGCTCTCTTGAAAGCCCCTCAATGGGTACACTTTCAAAGGCCATTGCAGGCGGATCTTTAAGAGGCGCAAGAGGTAACTCAGGTGTTATTTTATCCCAGCTCCTCAGAGGATTTACCAAGGTTGTAAGAGATTTTGATTATATAGACAAGAACAATGTGGTTGAAGCTTTTAATAAGGCTGTTGAGACTGCCTATAAGGCCGTTATGAAGCCCAAGGAAGGAACTATCCTTACCGTAGCAAGAGGAATGGCCGAGAAGATCGAAGAGATTGCTCCCGGAGAGGATGATCTCGAGGTTATTTTTAAAGAGGTTATCGTATACGGTAATTCCGTACTTGATGAGACTCCCGAGCTTCTTCCTGTTCTTAAGCAGGCAGGTGTAGTAGATTCCGGCGGAAAGGGTCTTATGACCGCACTTGAAGGAGCATATGATGCACTTACAGGTAAGACGATCGATTATTCATCCTTCAAAACCTCAAAGCCCAAGATCAATCTTGATTCCGTGACAGATCATGTTGATATATCCGCTCAGGGTCTCGAAGTAGCTGATCTTGAATTCGGATACTGTACAGAATTTATCGTTAATATCGAGAACGGATATACCGAGAAGGAAGAAGAGGAGTTCAGAGATTATCTTTTATCGATCGGTAACTCACTCGTTCTTGTATCCGATGATGATTATATTAAGATCCATGTACATACCAATCATCCCGGACTTGCATTCGAGAAAGGGCTTACATATGGTTCGCTTACCAGAATGAAGGTCGACAACATGCGTGAAGAGAACAAAGAGCGTGTTGAAATGAATGTTTCCAAGGTTATGAAGAGTGAGATGGACTCCAAGGCATCAGCTCCCAAGGAAAATGCTGAGCCTGCTGCCAAATACGGCTTCGTATCCGTTTCAGCCGGTGATGGTCTCTCGGAGATTTTTAAGAGCCTCGGTGTTGATTATATAATCGAGGGCGGACAGACGATGAATCCTTCGACGGAGGATATTTTAAGCGCCGTTGAGAAGGTTAATGCAGAGAATATATTTATTCTTCCCAATAACTCCAATATCATTCTTGCAGCCAACCAGGCGCAGAGTATTGAGGAGAATAAGAACATCCTTGTTGTTCCTACCAAGAGCATACCTCAGGGTATTGCATCAATGATCGCATTCTCGGAGGATGCCGAGCCCGATGCCAACCTTGAAACTATGAAGGAAGAGCTTAAGGCTGTTAAGTCCGGTAGCGTTACATACGCTGTCAGAGATACCGAACTTGACGGTAAGATCATCAAAGAAAATGACATTATGGGAATCGGTGATAAGACCATACTTTCCGTTGGAAATGATATTGCCGAGACTACCAAAGATATGATTTCGCAGCTTGTTGATGATGATTCGGAGCTTATCAGCCTTTACTACGGCGCTGATGTAAGTGAGGAAGATGCTCAAAAGCTTTGCGATGAGATCGCCGAAGCATATCCCAAGCTTGATGTAGAGCTTAATGCCGGCGGACAGCCTATATATTATTATATTTTATCGGTAGAGTGATCTGCAGTGTGCTGCAGGCAGGCTACCGTAAGAGCAGGACATTCGACAGAGTATTTTATGAGGATTACAGAGCTTAAAGGCGTCGGAGATAAGACGGAGAAATTATTAAACAAACTGGGGATTGTCACAACAGACGATCTTATGACTTATTATCCGAGAGCATATGAAGCATTTGAGGATCCCGTTACGATTTCGGATATTTCCGCAGAAGGTATTCATTCTATCTTTGCCACTTTTGTCGGCAGAGCAAGCGTTAATACCAGAACCAGATTTAAGACGGTGACGGTGAAAGCGGCCGATGTTAACGGCCAGATAATTCAGGTCACATGGTATAATTCCCCCTACATCATTTCACAGGTGCAGCCGGGGTATCAATATGTACTTCGTGGCAAGGTTGTCTTTAAAGGCAGCCTTGTTTTTATGCAGCAGCCTAGATTATATTCTTATGCGGAGTATGACCGCTTAAAGATCAGCCTTCAGCCTGTTTATAAGCTCACATCCGGGATCACCGGCAATGCGCTTACCAAGCTTATCAGACTCTGTTTTGACATGGGTGTAAAATATCGCGAATATCTTCCCGATAAAATACTTACCGCATACGATCTGATCGATGAGCAGGAGGCATATAGGAAGATTCATTTTCCCGAAAATGAGGCTGAACTTATGAAGGCGCGTAAAAGAATCGTGTTTGACGAATTCTTTATGTTCACGCTCTATATGCGTTATCTGAAAGATGATAATGAGAGGCTCTATAACGATTTCTATATTACCGAATCGGATTACTCAAGAGCCATACGCGATAATATCGGTTATTCGCTTACCGGTGCGCAGGAGAGGGCTTACAGCGATCTGCTCTCTGATATGCAATCGGGAAGATGCGCCAACAGGCTTATACAGGGTGATGTCGGTTCGGGTAAAACAATTATTGCACTGCTTGCGATGTGTGACGCCGTAAAAGCCGGATTTCAGGCTGTTCTCATGGCTCCCACCGAAGTCCTTGCGACGCAACACTATGAATCTTTTAAGAAGATTTTTGATAAATGCGGTCTGAACATTAATGTCTGCTTACTGACAGGCTCTTTAAATGCAGCGGCCAAGAAGGCGGCGCATGAGGATATAAAAAGCCATAAAGCTCAGATCATTGTCGGCACTCATGCACTTATAACCGATAAAGTAGAATACGATATGCTCGGGCTTGTTATAACCGACGAGCAACACAGATTCGGTGTAAGGCAGAGGGAAAGCCTTGCAAACAAAGGTGCTTCGCCGCATATGATCGTAATGAGCGCAACGCCAATCCCCAGATCGCTTGCGATAATTCTTTACGGGGATCTTGATATTTCGGTGATAGACGAGAAACCTGTCGGACGTTTGCCGATTAAGAATGCTATTGTAGATGAAACCTATCATGATAATGCCGTCAGGTTTATTGCAAACCATGTGGCTGCAGGGCATCAGGCTTATGTAATATGCGCGATGGCCAAACCGGATGAGGATGATCCCGAAAACGAAGATGATAAAATCAAAAACACAGTGGATTATTGCAATCAGCTGAGGAAAGAATTACCGGCATCCGTTCGATGCGAGTATCTGTACGGAAGTATGAAAGCTACCGAAAAAGAGCGGATCATGGGTGATTTTGCGGCGGGTTTGATTGACGTTCTGGTTTCCACAACTGTTGTGGAGGTTGGCGTCAATGTGCCGAATGCCAACGTTATGCTTATTGAAAATGCCGAAAGGTTCGGTCTTGCATCGCTTCATCAGCTTAGAGGAAGAGTCGGAAGAGGAAGCGAGCAGGCATACTGTATTTTCTCCTGTACGAGTAAGAGCGAGAAGGCTAAGGAGAGACTTGCAATTCTTAAAGAGAGCAATGACGGCTTTGAAATAGCCGAAGCCGACCTGCAAATGCGTGGCCCCGGCGATGTGCTCGGTGAGAGACAGAGCGGCGATATGGATTTTAAAATGGGCGATATCTACGCTTACAGAGACCTTCTGTCCATGGCGGCGGGAGCATCGCAGAAGCTCCTTGAAGAAGACAGAAGGCTCACAAAAGAGGAAAATGCCACGATCAAAAAGAAACTTGAAATATATGCGGAAATGAAGAACCAAGGAGGACTGGTAATATGAGAGTTATTGCGGGTGATAAAAGATCTATGCCTCTTAAAACGCCGAAAGGTGATGATACAAGACCTACAAGCGACAGATATAAGGAGACACTGTTTAATGTTATTCAGGAGGATATTCCTGATGCGAGATTTCTTGATCTGTTTGCAGGTAGCGGCGGTATTGCGATAGAAGCTTTAAGTCGCGGTGCCAAGGAAGCGGTACTGGTTGAGAATAACAGAAATGCGATCGCCTGCATTAAGGAGAACCTTGAATTCACGCATCTTAAGGAGAAGGCCGTTTTGATGGAAAGTGATGTTCTTGCGGCCATCGGCAGATTAAAGGGCAGGGGCCGATTTGATATAATCTTTATGGACCCACCGTACAGTCAGGGATTTTACGAGCCTGTTATAAGGGCAATAACTGATGCCGACATCCTCAAAAGCAGTGGAATGCTCATTTGCGAAACGCTTCTTGATACGGATATGTCTTTTGTGTCACAGTATGGTTTGAATACCTATAAAATAAAAGAATATAAGACTAATAAGCACGTGTTTTTGGTTGTAAATAACAGCTAAAAGTGGTATATTAAGACTGGTATGATCATTAATATTTTATGCGGAGGAGAATAACTGTGATTAGTAAGATTGAGAATACTATTAATGAGCTGGAGGCTTATATTTCCAATGATTGTAAGCCTGTACCTTTTTCAAGTGATAAAGTTATCGTAAGCAGGGATGCAATGGAGGAATTTATTGCAGAACTTCGTGAGAGGCTTCCCGGTGAGATTCAGAAGTATCATAAGCTTACCGAACGCAAGGAAGAGATCATTGCTGATGCCGAGAATAGGGCTGAAGCTATGATTTCCGCCGCTAAGATCCAGACTCAGCAGCTTGTTGACGAGAATACTATCAAGAAGGAAGCAATGTTCCAGGCCAATAAGGCGATTGAGGCAGCACAGAATCAGGCACAGGCAATTGTTGACAGGGGTCAGGAAGAAGCAAGAATGATCAAGGAAAGCGCGATTTCATATGTCGACGATCTTCTTAAGCAGATTCAGTACCTTCTTTCACAGTTTATGGATAATAATAAGACCAGATATGAAAGTCTTATGGGCAATATTTCCAAGACTCTTGATGTTGTTTCAGCTAACCGTTCGCAGCTTTATCCCGAGCAGCCCGCACAGGTAAGCAAGGAACAGCAGGAACTTGCCAATAATGTAGCATCAGTAATGGATGAAGAGGATTAATACTTTATAATGGCACAATTAGGGTCTATCGGACCGGATAAAGTATTCTATTATTTCAAAGAGTTAATGAATATTCCTCACCCTTCTTTTCACACCGAAGGCGTGAGGCAATATATTATATGCTTCGCAAAAGACAGAGGCCTTGATTATTATGCGGATGAAGCCGGTAATGTTTTGGTTAAGTGCCCCGCAACCGCCGGATATGAGGACCATGATGCGGTAATTTTGCAGGGGCATATTGATATGGTGCCTGCGAAGGTTTCGGGCAGTAAACATAATTTTGAGACAGATGCGCTCGTGCTTGATGAAGAGGAACTTGATAAAGGTATACTTACCGCTGTCGGAACAACGCTTGGCGGTGATGACGGTATAGCAGTTGCTTATATGCTTTCCATTATGGACAGTGATCATCCACATCCTGCTCTTGAATGCTTATTTACCAATAATGAAGAAGTAGGGCTTCTCGGCGCTGCCGCTTTTGATTGCAGTAAACTTTCGGGAAGCAGGCTTATCAATATTGATTCCGAGGATGAGAACATCTTTATTACCGGATGCGCAGGCGGATTAAGAGCAGATATTAAGCGCGATATTTCCATGCGCAAGGTTCTCGGACAGGGTGTGCGGATAGTCATTTCCGGTCTTAAAGGCGGTCACTCGGGCAGCGATATCGACAAGGAGAGGGCTAGCGGTATAATCCTTCTTGCAAGAGTTCTTAATGAATTGTCCAAGAACAGTGAATTTGCATATGAGCTTGGTGCTTTATACGGAGGCCTTGCTGATAATGCAATCTGCAATGAAGCGTTTGCCGTAATATATATCAAAGCCGAATTTATAGGTATCCTTGAATGTATCTGCAGTGATATGCAGGCTTCTTTCAGACAGGAATATGCACTTACGGATCCCGATATCACAATCAAAACCGTCCGTTGCAATGCCGATAATGATGCCGCGAAGGAAGAGGATTATGAAGCGATAATGCATATTTTATCGCAGCTTCCTTACGGAATAGTTGCCAGAAAACCGAACGGAGGAATGCCTGTAACATCGCTTAATCCGGGTATTTTAAGGTTTAATACGGATGATGATGGCAATCTTCTTAAATGCAAGGACGATGTAGCACCTTTTCTGATCGCTTATTCGATAAGGAGCAGCTTTGAAAGTGCCAAGACAGCTCTTACCGACAAACTCAGGCGCCTTTCGGAATATACCGGCGGCAGTATTTCCATTCACGGAGAGTACCCCGCGTGGCCCGATAAAATGGATTCGCCGATAAGAGATATAATACGCAAACTTTACAGCGATATGGATAAGGAGCCTGTGTTCACGACGATTCATGCAGGACTTGAATGCGGTATATTCGCATCCAAAATGCACGGGGTTGATATGATCTCTATGGGCCCTGATATGAGAAATGTGCATACATACAATGAAACGCTCGACATCGAGTCTTCCATAAGGGTTTATAACCTTACCATTAAGCTTTTGAGTATGCTCTAGGAGTTATATGGATTCTAATAATGTTAATTTGCCTTCCGAATTTGAAACTGCCATGAAGGAGCTTCTCGGAGATGAATACACAGATTATCTTGCAAGCTTTAATGCGCCGAGAACCTATGGATTAAGGAGTAACGCTCTTAAGCTTACTCCCGATACAATGCTTGATATCTCACCTTTTTCCCTTAAAAGAGTGCCTTGGATAGATAACGGCTTCTTTTATGATGAGGAGATGAGACCCAGCAGGCATCCCTTCTATTTTGCAGGACTGTATTATTTGCAGGAGCCAAGTGCAATGACTCCTGCTTATGTTATGCCTGTAAATCCCGGCGATAAAGTCCTTGATATGTGCGCCGCACCGGGTGGCAAGAGCACAGAGCTTGCCGCAAAGCTTGCCGGGACCGGGCTTCTTGTCAGCAACGATATCAGCGCTTCAAGAGCGAAGGGACTTCTTAAGAATCTTGAAGTATCGGGCGTTCCCAACTTCGTCCTTACATGTGAATATCCTGACAAGCTTGCCGATTCCTTTTCTTGTTTTTTTGATAAAATACTTGTCGATGCTCCTTGCTCGGGTGAGGGTATGTTCCGCAAAGACTCCAAACTCATCAAAAGCTGGATGAGCGAGGGTCCCGATCATTATGCGCCCATACAGCGCACGATCCTTGATGCGGCTGCAAGATGCCTCAAAGACGGAGGGTATCTGCTTTATTCGACCTGTACATTTTCCCGCAAGGAAGATGAGGACAACATAAAATGGTTTCTTGAGGAACATCCGGAATTTACGACCGAGCGCATTTTTGATTATGAAGGCTTTACGAGAGGTTTCGACCTTGCGGACGCAGTAAGGATCTTCCCACATAAAATGCAGGGCGAAGGGCATTTTATTTGTCTTATGCACAAGGCGGGTGATTCTTCTGGCAGCTATATGCCGCCCGTATCCCGCGATAAGTTAAGCGGCGAACTGTCTGAATTTATCGAAGCTTGTGGCGCGTATCTAAAGCCCGATCGTCTCTTTGTAAACGGAGATAAAGTCCTTATGAAAGCGCTGGACGACAGCACCTTAAGAGGTCTTAGAGTTCTCAGAAACGGTCTTCTTGTAGGTGAACTCAAGAAGAATCGTTTTGAACCTGCACAGGCACTTGCAATGGCGATGAAGCCTTCGGATTACAGAAGTACGGTAAATATCACGGATGAACAGCTTGCAGTTAAATATTTAAAGGGTGAAACGATTGATGTGCCTGATGAATGTATAACCGGAAGGGATAAGAACGTGCTTATTGCTTATAGGGGATATACGCTCGGCTGGGGCAGACTTAACGGTAATACCGTTAAGAACCGCTATCTTGCGGGCTGGAGATGGTCATGATAATCAGAATTGACAAATATATGGCCGATATGGGTATCGGAACCAGATCACAGGTAAAAGAATATATTAAAGCGGGACGAGTCAGCATATGTGCCGCGGATGATCAGAACGCCTCGGTCATTAGAGACAGCGCCTTCAAATTTGATACAGATAAATACAGTATTGTCTTTGACGGTGTGAAGAGGGGTTATGCCGAGAAGGAATATTTTATACTTAATAAGCCGGCAGGATATGTCTCTTCGACGAGGGATTCTTCGCCCACGGTGATTGATCTTATCAAGGATAAAATGCGAAAGGACCTTTTTCCGGTCGGCAGGCTCGATAAAGATACGGAAGGTTTTATGCTTATAAGTAATGACGGAGATCTTGCGCACAGAATGCTTTCACCCGGCAAACATGTTTCCAAGAAATATTTTGCCAAGGTGGACGGGAGGCTTAGAAATGAGCATATTCTGAGGTTTGCTAACGGCATTCTGGACGACTGCCTGCTTCCGGCCAAACTGCAGATAATCAGCGCACGTGATGATGAAAGCAGTTGCTATATTACGATTGCAGAAGGCAAATATCATCAGATCAAGAGAATGATGAATGAGATCGGGCTTAATGTGACTTATCTAAAAAGGCTGAGTATGGGCGGTATGACATTACCGGAAGGGCTTTCAACCGGCGAATATATCAGAACCGACCTTGCTACGATCGAGAAAGCTCTTGAAGGCGAAAAAGAACATAATATTCGCGGCGCGGCGCCCATGATTGATGATTCTGTAAAAGGTGTTATATTTGATGTTGACGGAACTCTGCTTGATTCAATGGGGCTGTGGAGGAGTATTGACGAGGAATTTCTCGGAAGTCGGGGGTTTACTGTACCTGACGATCTTAAATCGAATATTGAAGGAATGAATTATTACGAGACGGCCTGTTATTTTAAGAAAGCTTTCTCGCTTCCCGAGAGTATTGACGAGATAATGAAGATCTGGAATGACATGGCGCTGTATAAATATACTCACGAGGTGGAGCTTAAGGAAGGCGCACGAGAACTTATATATGCGCTTAAAGAAAAAGGCATCAAACTCGGCATTGGAACCAGTAATGCAAGAGCGCTTGCTATTCCTTGTCTGAAAAGCCATAATATTGATGGATTATTTGACTCAATAATGACCGGTGATGATGTCACGAGCGGCAAGCCCTCGCCTGACATATATCTTAAATGCGCTGAGCAAATGGGAGTACCACCGGATGAATGTCTTGTGTTTGAGGATTACTTAAACGGCGTATCCGCCGGTCTCGCTGCAGGGATGAAAACCTGTGCCGTACACGATGACAACTCGCTTTTTCAGGACGAGGAGAAACAAATAATGGCAGATTATTATATTAAATCATTTATGGAGGTAATTATATGAAAATAGCAATTGTAACAGGTGCATCAAGTGGTCTCGGGAGAGAATTCGCTTTGCAGATTTCCGCAAGATATGGCAAATTAGACGAGATCTGGGTTATTGCCCGCAGAAAGGAACGACTCGAGCAGCTTGCCGATATGATCCGCATTCCCGTCAAAGTCATCGATATGGACGTGACCGATCTTAAGCAGGTTGATGCTTTTAAGAAGGAACTCGAGGATATCAAGCCCGATGTCAGGATCCTTGTTAATGCAGCCGGCTATGGTAAAATAGGCCGGTTTGAAGAACTTGATCTTGAGGAGCAGCTTCAGATGGTTAATCTCAACTGTATAGCGCTTACCAGATTTACCGGTCTTGTGCTTCCTTATATGAAGAAGGGAAGAATAATCAATATTGCAAGTTCAGCTGCATTTTCTCCTCAGGCTAATTTTGCGGTATATGCTGCTTCCAAAGCTTATGTTCTCAGTTTTTCAAGAGGCATAGGAGCAGAACTTTCGGATCGCGGGATCACTGTTACTGCAGTATGCCCCGGCCCCGTAGAAACCGAATTTTTCGATGTTGCCGGCGATTCCTTTAAGAATCTGAAAATGGCAAAGCCGGATGATGTTGTTTACAGAGCGCTTTCCGATGCCGCAGCCGGATTTGATGTCAGCGTTTACGGCATTACAATGAAGGCTGCACGTGCTGCGGCAAAGGTCATTCCGCACAAACTTATCGTTAACGCTTTTAAGAAATTATAAATTTTATTAATAATAATATTTCCCGGAAGGTTGCTGTCATGAATTTTTTTTCTGTACTGTATACGCTTTTTATCGAACCGCTTGAACTGATTTTTGAAGTAATATTTTACGGAGCCAATTCGGTTATACATCTTCCTGCTATCTGCATAATCGTACTCAGCCTTGCCATGAATTTTATGGTGCTTCCGCTATACAAAAGAGCAGATGCGCTTCAAGCGGAGGAAAAAGCGGCAGAAGAAATGATAAGGCCCGGGGAAAAGCACATAAAGAAAACATTTAAAGGCGATGAAAGGTTTATGGTCTTAAAAACATTTTATCGCCAGAATAACTACAAGCCTTATTATGCGCTGAAGGGTACCACATCGCTTCTTCTTGAGATACCCTTCTTTATTGCTGCATATAATTTCCTGTCCAATACAGATATGCTGTTCGGCGTATATCTTGGTCCGATCCGGGATCTCTCGGAGCCTGACGGACTGATCAAGATAGGCAGTTTGTCGATCAATGTTCTTCCGATCCTTATGACCGCCATTAATATTGTGTCCTGTATTATTTATTCCGAGCATTTATCCCGTAAGAGTAAAATACAGCTCTATGCGATGGCGGGCTTCTTTATGATCTTTCTGTATCAATCCCCTTCGGGACTGGTATTTTACTGGACATTAAACAATATTTTCTCTCTTGTAAAAAATCTGATATTCAAATATAAGAGCAAAAAACCGAAGAAAGTCAAAAAAGAGAAAAAGCCTCTGGGTATCGAAGTTAAGTACTGGCAATTCCTGATGTCGGGGATTTTTTGTACCCTGTTTCTCGGACTGCTTATACCATCGGCTGTGATTTCTTCTTCAACGGCAGAATTTATAAATATTAACACGCTGGCCTCGCCGTCCTATTATATAGTTCATGCATTGCTTATTTCCGTCGGTTTCTTTATTGTCTGGACATCTGTTATTTATTATTTTGCAAACAAAAAGGCGCGCGTATTTCTGACTGCGGGCTTTTATGTCTTGTCCGTATGGATCGTTCTTGATTATATGTTGTCCGGACTCGATATGGGAACACTTTCGGCACAACTTCAGTATGATGCCGAACCCGTATACGTAGCCGCCGATTATATCAAAAATACACTTATAATACTTGGCGGAGGCGCTTTGTGCGCAGTTATTTTCAGGTTCAAAAAAGAGATCATGAGTACACTTCTTATAGCAGGAGTTGTTGCCGTATCGGTTATGGGAATCAGGAATATGACCATTGTTAACAGGGAGTACAATGATGTTGTCGAGCTTGCTTCGAAGGATGATGATACCCCGCAGCTCACACTTTCCGAAAACGGTAAAAATGTAATTGTGATCTTTATGGACAGAATGGTGGGGTATTATATTCCGTATATTTTTGAAGAAAAACCTGAATTAAAGGAAGTGTATGACGGATTTACATTTTACCCTCAGACTGTGAGCTTCGGACGAAACACCAATTACGGAGCGCCTCCTTTATACGGAGGATATGAATATATTCCGACGGAAATGAATAAGAGGGATGATGTTCTTCTTGCCGATAAACATGATGAATCGCTTAAAGTTATGCAGGTAATTTTTGATGAAGCCGGCTATGATGTCACCGTATGCGATCCGCCTTATGCGGGCTATAAACAGATACCGGATTTAAGTATCTATGATGATTATCCCGATATCAATACCTATATAACGATCGGTAAATTCAACAACAATGAGGAAACTGTCGATTATGTACTTAAGCGAAATCTGTTTTGTTACAGCGTGTTTAAGTCCGCTCCTGTTTTGCTGCAGCAGCTTCTTTACGATAAAGGCAATTATTGTTCGACACCGGGTAACAACGATCCGTACAGTTCCAAGGTTCAGTCGCATAACGGTATGTCAAAAAGCGTGGGATATGATTACGAGTTTTTGAAGAATCTGAATGTATTGTCAAATCTTCCTGCTATGTCAGACATTTCGGGTGATAGCGAGAATGCGTTTGTAATTCTTGGGAATGAGCTTACGCATCATCCTGTTCTGCTTAAGGAGCCTGAATATGTTCCGGAATATAATGTAAACAACAGCGCGATCGATGAGACCTTACGTATAAAATACCTTCCTGACGGCAGTTCAAAGGATTTCTATGATAATACCAATTATCCTCATTATCATGCCAATATGGCAACTATTATTGAACTTGGTAAATGGTTTGAGTACCTTAAAGAGAAGAATATATACGATAATTGCCGTATAATAATCGTTTCCGATCATGCCTGGCATTTGGGTGAACTCGCAGAAATGGAACAGGAATTTGAATATGATGATCCGGAGAGCGGCAAGAAGGAGACTATGACATTTGATCTCTCGGCATTCAACTGTACATTACTTGTCAAGGATTTTAATGCCAAGGGATTCAGCATAGATGACACTTTTATGACAAATGCCGATGTTCCGACAATTGCTTTTAATGATTTGATCGACAATCCCGTCAATCCCTTTACGGGTAACGTTATTGACAGTTCCTACAAAGAGACCGGAGTCATTGATGTTACGTACAGTGAGAACTGGCAGATCAGTAAAAATAAAGGATATAAATTCCTTCCTGAAAGGCACTTTATTGTTAGCGGCGATATTTTTGATATGAATTCATGGAAGTATAACGGATTATATTAGGCGATATTTGGAGGTCGAAAATGCAATATAGAATATTAGTGTATATAGACCCCGGAACAGGCAGTATGCTTTTTACGATCCTGATAGGCGTACTCGGAGCTCTATTTTATTTTTTCAGAGGTCTGATCATGAAGATCAGGTTCAAGATGTCCGGCGGTAAACAATCACGTGATGATAATGCTCTTTCATTGGTGCTTTTTGCAGATCATAAGAGATATTGGAATGTATTTGAACCGGTTTGCGATGAACTTGAAAGCAGGGGTATCGAAGCTGTATATATGACCGCATCTGAAGATGATCCTGCATTATCCAAGTCTTATGAACATATTAAAACCGAGTATATCGGAAGTGGTAATAAAGCATATGCGAGGCTTAATATGCTAAGAGCAAAGGTGCTTGTTGCCACAACGCCTCAGCTTGACGTGCTTCAGTGGAAGAGGTCAAGAGAAGTAAAATACTATATTCATATTTTACATATGCCCAACGACCCGACGCTTTACAGGATATACGCTCTTGATTATTTTGACGCGGTTATGCTTTCGGGCAGGTACCAGAAAGATCAGATTCGTAAACTTGAGAGGCTGAGAAACCTTCCCGAAAAAGATATTGAGATCGTAGGCATTCCTTATATGGACAGGATCGCTGACAGGGTTGCCTTAAGTAATGCTGAGGGCTCTGCGCCTTCTCATAAACGCACGGTCCTTCTTGCTCCTTCATGGGGCGAGAGCGGTATTTTATCGAAGTTTGGAAGCGTGTTCATTGACGCTCTTATCGGGACCGGTTACAGAATAATCATCAGACCTCATCCCCAGTCATATACTGCGGAAAAGGAAATGATAGATTCGCTTATGGCTCAATATCCCGATGGGGAAAATATCAGTTGGAACAGAGACAATGATAATTTTTTTGTTCTCAAAGAATCCGATATTCTGATCTCCGATTTCTCCGGAATCTTTTTTGAGTATGCAATGGCCTTTGACAAGCCGGTGATCTATACGGAAACTCATTTTGACAAAAGCCCGTATGATGCTTACTGGCTTGAGGAAGAACCTTGGACCTTCAGGATCCTTCCCGAGATCGGTGAAGAGTTGAATGAATCCAATTTTAAAGATATTAAATCTCTTATCGACAGGTGTATTGAAGAGCCGCGATTTGCCAAAGGAAGAGATAAAGCAAGAGAAGAGACCTGGATGTATAGAGGTGAAGGTGCTAAAAGAGCGGTGGATTTTATTGGGAAATATATAAATATGTGATTTAAAATGATTTGATCAAAATATATTGCATTGTCAAGCAAAAATACTTGACAACTATTTTCCGTTGTTGTATTATGACGCTTGTGTGAGTGCGCCCTTGTCGATCGGCGCAGGAATGTATCGTGGGATGATCAATGGAAAGATTTGTTGAACAGACTTATTTATATGACTTCTATGGAGAACTGCTGACGCAGCATCAGAGGCAGATTTATAATGATTATGTTCTTGATAATCTGTCCATCAGTGAGATTGCCGATGAAAATGGTATTTCAAGGCAGGCAGTACATGATCAGATTAAGAAGATAGACAGGATTCTTGCCGGTTATGAAGAGAAGCTTCATCTGGTTGAGAAATTCATTGATATTAAAGGCTATGCCGGTGATATAGCAAGGATCGCAAAGGAACTTGGCGGCGATGAAGGCAGGAAGATCATTGAACTTGCCAGATCGATCGATAAAGAGCTTTGACCGGACGCAGGACGGTATTTTTTCGGACACCGTCAGGTATTGTTTCATTTTTTTGGAGTAATTTATGGCATTTGATAGTTTGACCGAGAAACTGCAAAACATATTTAAGAACCTTCGCGGTAAGGGCAAGCTTTCCGAGAGCGATGTCAAGGAAGCCATGAAGGAAGTTAAAATGGCACTTCTCGAGGCGGACGTTAATTTTAAGGTTGTTAAGAATTTCGTTGCGACTTGTTCAGAAAGAGCTGTCGGTGAAGAGGTTATGAATTCTCTTACGCCCGGACAGATGGTTATCAAGATCGTCAACGAGGAAATGGTTTCCCTTATGGGAAGCGAAACAACAGAGATTCAGCTTAATCACAGCGGAATGACGATCGTGCTTATGGCAGGTCTTCAAGGTGCCGGTAAAACAACCACAACGGCCAAACTTGCTGCCAAGATTAAGGCAAAAGGCAAGAGACCGCTGCTTGTTGCCTGTGATGTATACAGACCCGCTGCCGTTAAGCAGTTGCAGGTTAACGGCGAAAAGGTCGGTATTCCTGTTTTTGAACGGGGTACGGATATTAAGCCCACACAGATCGTTGCCGAGGCGATCGAATATGCCAAGGACAATAATTATAATGTACTTATACTTGATACGGCCGGACGTCTTCATGTTGATGAGGAAATGATGAATGAGCTTAAGGATATCAAAGCGCAGTTTAAGGTCGATCAGACGCTCCTTGTTGTGGATGCCATGACAGGTCAGGACGCGGTTAATGTAGCCTCGCCTTTCAATGATGTTATCGGTGTCGACGGCATCGTTCTTACCAAAATGGACGGTGATACAAGAGGCGGTGCCGCTCTTTCGATCAAAGCGGTTACGGGCAAACCTATTCTGTATGTCGGTATGGGCGAGAAACTGGATGATCTTGAGCAGTTCTATCCTGACAGAATGGCTTCAAGAATCCTTGGAATGGGCGATGTTCTGACGCTTATCGAAAAGGCTCAGTCCGATGTGGATGAAGCATCAGCCAAGGAAATGAGCAGGAAGCTCAAGAAGGGCGATTTTGATTTTAATGATTATCTTGAGTCTTTCCGCCAGATGCGTAAAATGGGTGGTCTCGGTAAAATAATGGGCATGATGCCCGGCTTTGGCGGTATGAGTTCATCCCAGCTTAAGAATGCCGCAGATAATGTTGATGACAAGCAGATTGAACGTATAGAAGCAATCATTTATTCAATGACCGCTAAGGAAAGAGCCAACCCCAAGCTCCTCAATCCTTCCCGTAAGAACAGGATCGCGAAGGGAGCAGGAGTTGACATAGCCGAAGTTAACAGGCTTGTCAAGCAGCAGGAACAGATGAAACAGATGATGAAGCAGATGCCCGGAATGATGAAGGGTTTCGGTAAGAGGAGGGGCGGCTTTCCGTTCTAGAAGAGCTTCGGCAGTGAAAGGAACGGATCACCGTTCATTAATAAGGCGATAACGCGTATGATCTTGCGGATATGGCATAGCATAACAGCGTTACACATATATTTTTATATTTTTCAGGAGGTGAAAAAGCAAAATGGTTAAGATCAGATTAAGAAGAATGGGACAGAAGAAGGCACCTTTTTATAGAATAGTTGTAGCTGACTCAAGAAGCCCCAGAGACGGAAGATTCATCGAGGAGATCGGTACATACGATCCCAACAGTGATCCCAGCGTGATCAAGGTTGATGAAGAGGCAGCAAAGAAATGGTTCGCATCAGGTGCACAGCCTACAGAGAGAGTTGAGAAGATTCTCAAGCAGGCAGGTATCGAAAAGTAATTTACTCAGGAGGCGAAGCTTATGAAGGAACTTGTTGAAGTTATCGCAAAAGCGCTTGTTGACAATCCTGATGAAGTAGTAGTTACCGAGACTGTAAAAGGGAACAGCATTGTGATACAGCTTAATGTTGCCGAGTCCGATATGGGCAAGGTGATCGGAAGAGAAGGCAGAATCGCCAAGTCTATCCGCGCGGTAGTAAAGGCTGCTGCAACAAAGGAAAACAAGAAAGTAATTGTTGATATTCAGTAATATCACCGGCCCGCTAAGTAGCGGGCCGTATTTATCAGACGGAGAAGAATATTTGGAAGAAAGATTCAGAGTGGGTGTGATAACCCAGACACACGGGATAGCCGGAGAAGTAAAGGTTTTTCCGACGACCGAGGATCCTGCCCGTTTTAAAATACTTAAAGAGTGTTATATAGTGCCGGTCGATAATCCTAAGATTACCGAGATGAAGGCACATATCTCGGGCGTAAAATTCTTTAAGAATATGGTTATCCTAAGGTTTAAAGAATTTATAAACATCAATGAAATCGAGCCCTATGTTAAATGCGAACTGTGGATCGATCGCGAGCAGGCAATCCCGCTTGAAGAAGGACAGTTCTATATTGCCGATGTTATAGGCTTTGATGTTGTTGATGATGAAGGCAATCGCATCGGTAAGCTTACGGATGTCCTTGATAATCCTGCAAATGATATATATGAGATAACGGGCGATGACGGACATGTATATCTGTTTCCGGGCATAAAGGAGTGCATACTCGGTCCGGACATGGATAATAAAATATTGCATGTTCATGTACTTGACGGACTTATGGATTTATAACGGAGAAGAATATGATCAATTTTCATGTGCTTACGCTTTTTCCCGAAATGGTTCTGAATGCACTGAATACGAGTATTATCGGAAGAGCGGTATCAAATAACATAATTACGCTTTGCGCGACGGACATAAGAGATTTCAGTGAAAATAAGCATCTTCGCGTTGATGATTATCCGTATGGCGGCGGCGCAGGAATGGTAATGCAGCCCGGCCCCGTATATAAGGCATATGAACACGCTTTATCATACATGAAATCCGCCCCCAGAGTTATTTATCTTACACCTCAGGGTAAGACCTTTGATCAGAATATGGCAAGGGAATTTGCTTTGTCGGGTGATCTTATATTTCTATGCGGTCATTATGAAGGCATTGATGAGAGAGTGCTTGAAGAGATCGTGACGGATAATGTTTCGATCGGGGATTATGTTCTTACCGGCGGTGAACTTGCGGCAATGGTGATGATAGATGCAATAAGCCGTATGGTTCCCGGCGTTCTTTCAAATGATGAATCCGGCGAATTTGAAACCTTTCATGACAATCTTCTTGAATATCCGCAGTATACCAGACCGGAAGAATTCCACGGACGTAAGGTGCCGGCTGTTCTTTTATCCGGACACCATGCCAATATAGAAAAGTGGAGAAGACAGCAGTCACTTCTTCGCACAAAGAAAGCAAGGCCTGATCTTTTTGCAAGGGTTAAGCTTAGTGATGAGGATAATGAGTTTTTAAAAAGCTGACTTTTTATGATGCTTTTCATAAGAACCTTTTATATTGTGCAGGCGTGATCCTGGAATATAAAAAGAAATTTGACTTTTGAATGCTGCTTGATATAATAAAATTGTGTTTTAAATAAGGGGGTGTTTATTGATGAAAAAATTCCAAAAAATTTCAGTTTTATCTTTTCTTTTAATTCTTTCGATGATCTTAGTAAGCTGCAGTAACAATAGTAAAATACAATCCGCATCGACTAAAAACGGAAAAAGTATAAGCGTAAATACTCTAAAAAATGAAATGACTTTTACCAATGTTGATTTTTATGATTTTTATAATTATCAATCTATTAGAGGGTATAGTGAGAAAGATGTTGCTATACTTTCCGGATATCATACAACAGAAATAATGATTGCTGATTTGGAAGGTGATAAGGTTATGTGTGTCAGCACATCATTGGCATCGGTTTCTGAAAGTGTGGATGTGTATAAAAATTATTTAAAAACCGACTATGATACATATTACACCAAATAAAGTATTCGGAGTGATGTATGAAAAAAGTAGTTAAGATATTAATTGTTGTCTTTGTGCTTTTGGTAGCATTCATTTTCTTTCGATTTGTTATTGTCGGTGGTTCCCAAATATCCGATGGCGTATATAAAATTCAAAATGAAGAGTATAAAGGCTCTACGCTCATTGTAAAGGATAATTCGATACATTTAACCGACATCGATCTTAATGAGATATTTCAGCCCAGCGAACTTAAATTATATAATTATATTATTGATCATGGGATGGCAGTTGGTCTTTCTGACAAAGAACTTGAGAGAATGAGTGACCTTAACGAGACATTTGTTAATAATGAATATATCATTGAGGTTGATCCGATCAAGGTGGGGACATTTACATATCGATATGATATATATGATAAATTATATAAGTTTGGCTTTATTGTCCGTTATGACGCCTTTCATAAGACCGTAACCTTTCAAATGGGTGCCGGCGTAATCCTGGAATATAAAAAATGATTGTTATTAAAAATCTTGTCAAAAAATATAATACAACAGATGAAACGATCATACCGGTAAATGATCTTAATTTCTCTGTTAATGATTATGAATTTATCAGTTTGATGGGGCGTTCCGGTGCAGGCAAGACCACAATATTAAGTCTTCTTGCAGGTATCATAACACCTGACAGCGGTAAAATATTTATTGACGATATTGAATTATCATCATTGGGAGACAGAGAACGCGCTGTGTTCCGCCGTGAAAACATAGGAATGGTCTTTCAGGATTATCTTTTGGATGAAAGCCTGACGGTATATCAAAATATCGAAGTATCATTGATGATAAGTGGGATTTCGAAAAAACAACGAATTGAACTGATTGAGAATTCACTCGAACGTACCGGATTGATCGAAAAGAAAAATGAAAAGGTAATGCATCTTTCGGGCGGTGAAAAGCAGAGAACCGGGATTGCGAGAGCTATTGTTAAAAAACCTAAATATATACTTGCCGATGAACCATGCGGGAATCTTGATGAGGATAATACGTATCAAATGCTGAATATGCTGAAAGGATTCTCAACCAGTAAAGAGGCAAGTGTGATCATGGTTACACATAATCCGGCGGATGCAGAGTTCACGGACAGAATACTATATTTAAAAGATGGCAAGATCACAGGACAAAAATAAGAGATTCTTTATAATAAGTGAATTTAAACGCGACGGAGTGATGACAAAGGGTTCCGCAATTACGGAATCCTTATTGCTTGCGGTCATGATTTTTGTATTTATGCTTTTCATATTTACAAGTGAGATTATTGAATTTTTTTATTTTCAGTACAGTGATGAGCTGCAATTTGTGATCGACGGATTTACGACAGATGATATAGGCTTCTTACAAAAAATCGGATTTCATGATATCAATATTGAAAACGGGACAGCTGTTCTTGATTCTCTTGATAATATATGGTTTAAAAAAATAATCGCGGTTTTCAGGGGAAAGGATATTGTAAGCGCATTCAATGAAGAAATGATAGAGCTCCTGTTTGAAGTCAAATTGGTTTTTTTTGTTTTCGGTATTGCGCTTTTTGCTCTTATGCTTTCTTTAACATCAAATTCATTCTATTTTAAGATGAACAAAAGCTGGAAATTCAATTATATATTATTCGCCTTTGGTTATGATAAAAAAGAATGCAGAGATGTTTTTATGACATGCTTTATGATAAAGCATCTGATTTCTGCTGTTATTTCGGCTTTGCCGTTTTATTTAATCATGCGCTTGTTTGCTTATTTACTGAAGAAATATCTTGACTTCACTTTTGCTTTTGACGGAAAATTTATACATTTCCTATTGATAATTTACCCTGTGATTATTTTGATTTTAATATTGTCCGATCTGTATAGGTGGAATAAATGGAGTAAAGAAGAATATGGATTTCCGAATTAAATTTGAATTGGCTGCTACCGGAATCAGATCCCAAAAGAATCTTTCTTTAAGACTTGTTTTAGGAATGTTTTTTGTAATGCTTTCGGCATTTTTGATCGTGTATGGCTTTACGCTTAACAGGCAGATCGAAAAAAACTTTAATTCATCACACATAAAGGACTGCTTTGTTGTAGTATCGGATGAAGCTCTTTGCAATAAGCTTGGTCTTTCTGAGCAAAGTCTTTCATATCTCACGGATATAAGCTTTGGCGACGAAAATAAATTGACGGCCGCAAAAGCTTCATTTCTGATTGATGATAATGAATATAAATTTATAAATTATTCATGGGGAAATGAAGAAGGATATGAGAATATTTTTTATCCTGCAGCCGAAATAAGTCTCGGGCTTGGGCGTGACATTAATGACTGGCTTCCGAAAAATTTATTTGGGGATGATCAAAATTCATACATCATCGGATCTTTTCCGAATAATGAGGGTGAGATCCTTCTTGATGAATATATTTTAAATGTTCTGAATCTGAGATATGATAAGGAGCAACTTGTCGGGAAGAAAATCAGTATATTTTCGGATGAAAAAGAGCTTTTAAGTAACTATGTTATTTCCGGTATATTAAAAACATCCGCATATGATATTCGTGAGAATTCCGAAGCTTTTTATTATAAGCATTATGAACATATCATTATTTATCCAAGGGCACAGGATACGTATGATGTCAATTCGCAGATGATAAAATATTATTTCAAAAATTTAAATGAGGCATGTGATTTTGCGGATGATAACAGTACATATTTTGACTTGCGGGCTCTCAGAAAATCCGAATATCTGGATTACTGCTATAAGGGAGCCAGATATCTTATGATCATCAGATATATTGTTTTGTTTCTGTGTGCTGCCGTTATGATTTCCGTCATAAACATCACATATTATAACATTAGACATTTTGCGGATAAAAGCAAAAAACAAGGCCGGCTTTTCAAAGCATTGGGTCTGACGGATAAAGAATTTAAAGACGTCCTGATCACGGAAGCGTTTTATATCATTGTATTGGCCGCTTTTTTTTCAATCGGATTTTTTGCCCTTTTTCGCTTTGTGATAAACAGAATACTGATCGCCGTATAAAAATACTTGCTTTTATGTAACCGATATGTTATATTATCAAAGTTGTATTAAGTGAGCGGTCCGCTGATAGAGATGCTATTTATGAACGCCACATATTTGGAGGAATAGAAATGAACGACATTATTAAGAGCATTGAAGATGCTCAGCTTAAGAGCGACATTCCTGAATTCTCAGTTGGTGATACCGTTAAGGTTTCCGCTAAGATCAAGGAAGGTAACCGTGAGAGAATCCAGGTTTTCGAAGGAACGGTTATTAAGAGACAGGGTGGCGGAAGCCACGAGATGTTTACGGTACGTAAGCTTTCAAGCGGCGTTGGTGTTGAGAAGACATGGCCTCTTCATTCACCTTCTGTAGCAGGCATCGAAGTTACCCGTAGAGGTAAAGCAAGAAGAGCTAAGCTTTATTATCTTCGTAAGAGAGTCGGTAAGACAGCCAAGGTTAAGGAAATCGTTTAAGTTTGACTTAACGGACTCCGTAAAATATGGTTTTGATAAACCATACTTACGGAGTCTTTTTTTATATTATTATTTAGGATTTTATGGTATTATATATATGATTATCGTCATTTGTGAGGGAATATGATTACATTCAAGAAACAGGAAATTATATATAGACCTTATGAGCCCTATGTGAAGCTTGTTGTGGATCTGATCATGATCGTATGTGTGGCGTACCTTCTCGTTACGCTTTATGCCGGACAGGTTACGATATACGGTAATTCCATGAACGACACGCTTGAGGCAGGTGAGACTGTCCTTATTGACAAAGCCGTCTTTAATCTTAGAGACATTAAGAGGTATGACATAATTGCCTTTGAATCCGGCGATGAGACAGAGGAATACTTTGTTAAGAGAGTCATTGCACTTCCCGGCGAGACCGTACAGATTGTTGACGGCGCCGTATATGTCGACGGTAAAATATTAACAGACGATGTCATTGACCTTACCATTTACAATCCCGGAATAGTAACCGAACCGGTTAAGCTTGCATATGATGAATATTTTGTGCTTGGCGACAACCGTAACAATTCCAGCGACAGCCGTTTTTCGAATGTCGGTATGGTCAAGAAAAGCAGCATAATCGGAAAACCCTGGCTTGTTGTATATCCGGTCTCAAATGTCGGTATTATTTCAACCGATCAGGTTGGCGAGGAAGAAACAAATGAGTGAAGAGGTACTTAAAAAGACAAAGATACAATGGTATCCCGGACATATGACCAAAGCCAGAAGAGAGATGAAGGAATCTGTCAAACTTATCGATCTGGTTATCGAGATCGCGGATGCCAGAGCTGTTATGTCCTCGCTTAATCCGGATATAAACCGTATCGCAAACGGTAAGGTCAGAATGATGATCCTTAATAAGAGCGATCTTGCGGATGAGGCGGTCAATAAGGCCTGGGTTGAATATTTTCAAGGGAAAGGCATAAAGTGTATATGTCTTGATTCAAGGAAAAATAATTCCATGAACCCTGTTCGTAAGGCCATAGAAGAGGTTTGCAGCGATAAGATCGAAAGGGACAGAAAACGTGGTATTAAAGGCCGTCCGGTAAGAGCGATGGTTGTCGGAATACCGAATGTCGGTAAATCGACTTTTATCAATTCCTTTTCGGGTAAGAGCGTTGCCAAGACCGGCAATAAGCCCGGCGTTACCAAGGGCAAGCAGTGGATCAGGATTGATAAGAACTGTGAACTGCTGGACACTCCCGGAATCCTATGGTCCAAATTCGAAGATGCCGCAACCGGTGAGCACCTTGCTTTTATCGGTTCGATAAGTGACGAGGTAGTAGAGCAGACGGATCTGTGTATCGAGCTTGTGGCTTTTCTTAAGACTAAATATCCGGGCGTTTTATCTGAGCGTTTTGGCGTAGATGAAGGTCTTGAAGCAGGAACTTTTCTTAATGAAGTTGCAGATAAACGAAAGCTTCTTAAAAAGGGCTCGGAGCCAGATTATGACAGAACGGTAAGAGTTATCATAGATGAATTTCGCAGTGGTAAAATAGGCCGCATAAGCATTGAAAATCCGGAGGATTACCAATGACCAAACAGGAAAGAGAAGAAAAAGCCAGGCAGGATTACGTTCGAATGGTAGGTTTTGATAATGAACGCAGGCAGGGACATCTTATCGTCTGCGGCATTGATGAGGCGGGCAGAGGTCCGCTTTGCGTCCCTGTTGTGGCAGGAGCGTGCATACTTCC
>CAKZZH010000084.1 GCA_937885345.1 uncultured Lachnospiraceae bacterium
CGCTTTCCAGCAGATTATTCTCGACATTCAGGGAGATATCAACGAACTCCAGAACTCGGAGTATGTACAAGGCAGTTTTATTTAATATCAATAACGGCGCAGGTTTATGACCTGCGCCGTTATTTTATGCGTTCTGATGGCGGATTATGTTTTCTGCGTATTTGGTGATGAGATCCGTATTGCCCGTAAAGGCGTCGCTTATTTCAAAGTATGTTACCGGATCGTTGTAATTGAAACTGAAGAACGGAGCACAAAGCTTGTCGTATTGCGGGATGTAGGTGCCTTCTTTGCGCATATAGCAGTTGGAAGGTTTGGCGCGGAAACGGTGCCCCTTATCCACAAATGATGCGACGCTTTTGTGAACGGCTCTGTCCTCGGCGGGCAGATAGTAGTAATTCTTGTGATCGTTGAAGAAAAATCTGAGTTCGCCCGTAAACATCTTTGAAGAGGTCTTAAGCGTCTTATTGTACACCGTGTAATAGAAGCGTTCATCACCGAGCGAGGCTTTAACCGGAATCGGATATTCCAGATCGTATGTGATAACATAATCATTATCGATAACCTCTGCACTTTTGTAGATGTAATTCCTGTCGGTAATCTGGCAATAATTAAGAACCGGAAGGAGCCTGCTAAGGCCGATCACATCGTCATGGTTATGAAGGAGCAGAAGTCTTTTACCTTCGGCATCCGGATTCTTAAGAAAGTTCTCGTAGACCTTGATAAGCTTACCGCCGTCCATCTCGTCATCCCTGCCGATCCCCATAAAAGCTTCGATCGATTTCTGCTTCATATTGACTGTTTTAAAAAGCTTCTTAAGAGGCGATAGATACTTGTAAATATCTATACTTGCAGCTGTGCTGAGATCACAGGATATACCGAGAATGGCCGAACGCTTGATGATGTACGGAATATCAAATCCGTTGCCGTTGTAGTGAACGATCGCTTTGAATTCCTTCATAAAAGACAGGAATTTAATGATCGTAAGCTTCTCATCAGCTGCTTCGTCCACAAACCATTGTTTGAGATATGCCTTGCCGTCACGGATATAAGCGCAGCCTATCATATACAGCATAGTGCTTGCGGGGGAGAAGCCTGTTGTCTCGATATCGAACACGAGCACGTCTTCGGGTGCGTATTTATCAAGAATGTATTCGGTTTTAAATAATTCGATCTCTTCGGTTACTTCGTACATTTGCTCCTCCTTATGAGTATTTTATCGGCGTAAAATATTTATTTGTTAATACACATACCGATCATCGAGAAGGTTGTGCCGCTAACGCCTTCGGCCGGAACGATTTCAATCTTGTGCGTAGCGGATTCTTTATCGGAAAGAAACTCGAGATAACTGGCGTTATTGCCCCAGGTTGTGGCATTTGCACTGTCCATTGTGCCTTTAAGCTCGCCGTCTACGTATACGGAATAATCGGCATATTTCTCGTCGTTGCTCTTCATTTGGTAGTAGATTATACCGAAGCTCTTGCACTCAAGTGTAAAAGACATCGTGCCGGCCGATTCGGTCTTCCACATTGTGTTCTCTCCCTTCATAAAACCGGGGCCCGTAACGGATTCAAAGCCTTCACAGGTAAAATCACTTACAGCGTTTTCAAGTTCGCTTGAATAGAGAAGATCTGCACCTACATATTTGGCGGCTGTTACGGAAGCTGTGGGTATAGTGTATGAATCGTCGCTTTCATAAATGTTTTCAAGTGCTTGTCTGTAATAGGTTGTAAGAAGATTAGCAATTACGCTGTGACCGGTGCTTAAGGGGTGAACGCCGTCGCTGTCGCCGACCTGGTCCCACTCGAGCAATTTATAACCAAGGAGAGCGGAGTAGGTAATTATAGGAACGGAATATTTGAAAGCAACGGGTGCGTGGATATCCGCAAAACTGCTGTTTTCAGCCGCAAGAAGAAGAGCGATGACCGCGGGCTCCGATTCATAGCTTAAGGTCTGCTTAAGGATGCTGTCATAGGTTTCCTTGTTCCAGGTCTTGGTATCGTTAACTGAATATTCAACGATCACGAGGTCAGGGTTATATGAGAGCACGTCATCATTCAGTCTGTGTATACCTATGTATGAGTCGGTCGCACCGATTCCGGCATTTACGTAATTGACCGTGATGTCGGGAAAAGTATCCTGCCACCATTTGGTCGAAAGATAAGCATAGCAGCTTGTTGCTTTGGGATTTGCGTTTGAACCGTCGGTAATGGAGCCCCCGAGGTAAGCGATCGTTATATCTTTACCTGCTGCGGCTTTCTTAAGGAGCTTGGAAATGCGGTATGAGTTGCCGAGATTAAGAAATGCTTTATCATACATTTCCTGAGTCATTTCGATATCGCCCGTATCGGTAGCTTCGGCCATTGAAGCGATAATGCCGTCGTATTCGCCGCTTTGAGAGGCTGCTGATTCAGCGCTCGAGGCAGTGCCCGAGTCGGCGCCTGATCCATCCGATGCGCCGGTCTGAGATGCTGCGCCCTTGCATGCCGTTATAGCAAGCATAAAAGACATTATGATCGTTATAGCCAGAAATTTCTTTTTCATTAGTTATCATCCTCCGAATAAATCTTTTGATAAATTAAATCTGCCAACAGAAAAAATAAACCAATTAGCTTCATATAGAATAATTTACAACATTCAGAAACTAAAAAAAAGGGTATATTTTCATCATATGTGATGATAATATATCTTCAGAGGGAAATGCATCGGGGATTAATGAAAGGAGCGGTTTTTCGTTAATGAAAAAATCTTATTTTAGAATTATCAGAAAAGTGGCATGTTTTGGGCTTGTTGCGGTAATGAGCGCTTCTCTTATGGGATGTGTCGGCAATTCATCTTCTGTAGGTGAAAGCGCAGTTTCCGATTCATCCGTGACGGATGAGACAACGATTGGAAACGAAACTAATGAAAACGAGGAGGAAACAACAACAGAGGCTGAGTCGGAATTTACAATACCCGAGATAAGCATTGAAGCCAAGGATGTTCCGTCCAATGAAGGAACGGACTTTGTTAAGGCACTCAAGCTTGGAGTAAGCCTCGGTAATACGTTTGATGCTTATAGTGGATGCGGTTATAAGGAGTCTGCGGATCTTTCAATGGAAACTGTATGGCAGTCGGCTGTTACAACCAGAGAAATTATACGGTCATATCACGACGCCGGGTTTGATACAATCAGAATTCCTGTAAGCTGGCATAATCATCTTGTTGATGACGACTATACCATTTCCGAGAAATGGCTTAACAGAGTCTATGAGGTTGTCGGATGGGCTCTTGATGAAGGCATGTACGTTATAATCAATATTCATCATGACAATGATGAGGGCTTCGGATGTTTCTATCCCGACAGTGAGCATCTTGAGCAGTCAAAGCATTATATTGAGAGGATCTGGACACAACTCTGCGATAAATTCGGTGAATTTGACGAGCACTTGATCTTTGAGTCGATGAATGAGCCCAGACTTGTAGGACATAATAATGAGTGGTGGATCGCAGCCAATGATGACTGTCGTGATGCGATCGTATGCATCAATGAACTGAATCAGCTCTTTGTCGATACTGTAAGAGCATCGGGCGGTAATAATGCATCGAGATTTCTTATGTGTCCCGGTTATGACGCATCGCCTGACGGAGCGCTTAATACCGGCTACGTGCTTCCTACGGACAGCGACGGACTGGAGAATCACATCCTGGTATCGGTTCACGCTTATACACCTTACAATTTCGCGCTTGAGTATCCCGGAACAACGCATTTTGACGAGACAAGCGCAAGCAGCACCAAAGATATCAACACCTTTATGAATAACCTTTACGTTAAATTTATATCCAAGGGTGTTCCCGTTGTTATCGGTGAATTCGGTGCCAGAGGTAAAATAAAACCTACTGATGTTCCCAATACGCAGGACAGAATTAATTTTGCTGCATATTATGTTGCATATGCAAGAGCGTGCGGAATGAGTTGTATGTGGTGGGATAATAATTCCTTCTCCGGAAACGGTGAGAATTTCGGACTGTTATACAGGGTCGGCAATTATATTTTCTATCCGGAAATAATGGAGGCAATGCTTAAGTATTGTGAGTGATCTGCGGTAGAAGATTACTTGAATTTTTTGCTTGTAAAATATAATCGTATATGATATGATATTTGCGCTGTGGTCTGATTGGGCCATAGCGCGAAACTATTATACACGGTTTGTTTTACCCGGGTGGTGCCGGAATATAAGGCTTATGCGAGAGCGTTTTATATCGGCTGACAGGGGTGAGAGCGGCTCGGCTCTTGGAAACAGATCGGATGATTAACCAACGGAGGTAAGAAAAATGAGCGTAATTTCAATGAAGCAGTTACTTGAAGCAGGTGTTCACTTTGGACATCAGACAAGAAGATGGAACCCTAAGATGGCTGAGTACATCTACACAGAGCGTAACGGTATCCACATTATCGATCTTCAGAAGTCGGTAGGTAAGGTTGATGAGGCTTATAATGCAGTATATGATATTGCAGAGCAGGGCGGAACGATCCTTTTCGTAGGTACCAAGAAGCAGGCTCAGGACGCAGTTAAGGTTGAGGCTGAGCGTTGCGGAATGTTCTATGTTAACGAGAGATGGCTTGGTGGTATGCTTACCAACTTCAAGACGATCCAGAGCAGAATCCAGAGACTTAAGGAAATCGATCAGATGGAAGAGGACGGAACATTTGATGTTCTTCCTAAGAAGGAAGTTATCCAGCTTAAGAAGGAAAGAGAGAAGCTTGATAAGAACCTTGGCGGTATCCGTAATATGAAGAAGATACCCGATGCCATCTTCGTAGTAGATCCCAAGAAGGAAGCTATCTGTGTTCAGGAAGCACATATCCTTGATATTCCTCTTATCGGTATTGCAGACACCAACTGTGATCCCGAGGAACTTGACTATGTAATCCCCGGCAATGATGATGCTATCAGAGCCGTTAAGCTTATCGTTGAGAAAATGGCTGATGCCGTTATCGCAGCTCGTCAGGGCGAGACAGATGAGACTTATGAGCAGGTTGCAGCTGAGGATGCAGCTGAGGCAGAGGCTCAGGATGACGCAGCAGAGACAGAAGAGTAATATTTATTTTTATTAAGGAGGATTTAATAAAATGGCAGAGATTACCGCATCTATGGTAAAAGAGTTAAGAGAAGCTACCGGCGCCGGAATGATGGATTGTAAGAAGGCTCTTACCCAGACTGAAGGCGATTTTGATAAAGCTGTTGAGTATCTTAGAGAGAACGGCCTCGCAAAGGCTGCTAAGAAGGCTAACAGAATTGCTGCAGAGGGCATTGTTGCCATCGCTACTGAGGGTGATACCAAGGCTGCTGTTGTAGAAGTTAATTCGGAGACAGATTTCGTTGCCAAGAACGAGAAGTTCCAGGCATATGTTGCTAAGGTTGCAGCTCAGGCACTTACATCAAATGCTGACAGCATTGAGGCCTTCCTTGAGGAGAAGTGGAACGAGGATACTTCCAAGACTGTAGCTGAAGAACTTCAGGGACAGATCGCCGTAATCGGTGAGAATCTTAAGATCAGAAGATTTGAGAAGGTTGAAGCCAATGACGGTGCCGTTGTTTCTTATATCCACGCAGGTGGTAAGATCGGTGTTATCGTTAAGGCTAAGACCGCTGTTGTTAACGATGAAGTTAAGGAAGCACTTAAGAACATCGCTATGCAGGTTGCCGCTCTTAATGCAAAATATGTTACAAGAGATGAAGTTGATCAGGAGTATATTGCTTCAGAGACTGAGATCATCAGAGCTCAGATCATGAACGATCCCAAGGAGTCACAGAAGCCTGCCAACGTTATCGATGGTATCGTTAAGGGACGTATCAGCAAGCAACTTAAGGAGATCTGCCTTGTCGATCAGGTATATGTTAAGGCTGAGGACGTAAAGCAGAGCGTTGCCGATTATTTAAAGCAGGTATCCAAGGCAGTAGGCGCAGATATTACCGTTACAAGCTTTGTACGTTATGAGACGGGCGAAGGTCTTGAGAAGAAGAATGAGGATTTTGCAGCAGAAGTTGCAGCACAGCTTCGCTAATTTTTGCAGTGATTTATTGTAAATTAACTGTTGCATTTTGACTCTGATAATATTACAATACAATTAATCCGAGAGCTCATGCGGAAATACGTGAGTTCTCGGACTTTTTTTTTAGGTTTTTGTTTACCTAAAAAACGCTTTAGAAAAAGTAAAAAAGGAGAAGAGAGACAATGAATTATGGTTATTTTGATGAAGTTAACAAGGAGTATGTGATCACCAAACCCGATACTCCGGCGCCTTGGGCCAACTATCTTGGCTCACCCGAGTACGGTGCGATTATTTCCAATGCCGCAGGCGGATACAGTTTTGTTAAGAGTGGTGCAAACGGTAGAATTCTTAGATATCATTTTAACAGTGATGATACTCCCGGAAGATATATTTACATTCGCGATGACGAATCCGGTGATTATTGGTCGGCTTCTTGGCAACCTGTTGCAAAGCTGCTTGATACATATAAGAGCGAATGCCGTCATGGTACGGCTTATACCAAGATGCTTGCCGATTATGCAGGCATCCATTCCGAGGCAACTTATTATGTTCCTCTCGGAAAGACTTATGAAGTATGGAGACTTAAGGTTAAAAATACTTCCGATAAAGCACGCAGATTATCCGCATTCGGTTATGCTGAATTTTCCAATGATAACAATTACGAGCAGGATCAGGTAAACCTTCAGTATACGCTTTTTATTACCAAGACCCTTTTCCAGGACAACAAGATTGTTCAGAGGATCAATGAGAATACTCAGCAGTCATGGAGCGGGGAGAAGAGCACCGGTAACGAGAGATTTTTCGGACTTGCAGGTGGCAAGGTTGCTTCTTATAACGGAGATAAGAGGTCTTTTATCGGTAAATATCATTCATACGGTAACCCAATCGCTGTTGAGAACGGCAAGTGTGACAATGCGCTTAACTATAACTCCAACGGGTGCGGAGCTCTTCAGACCATAATCGAGCTTGCTCCCGGTGAGGAGAAGGAAATCGCTTATGTTCTCGGTCGATACAATACCAAGGATGCCGATGCGATTCTGCGTGATTACAGTGATGTTAAGGCAACTGTTGATGCGGAGGTTAAGGCTCTTATCGACTATTGGCACGGTGAACTTAATAATTTTCAGGTTGAGACCCCTTCGGAGGCTTTCAATGCAATGATCAATACATGGAATGCTTATCAGTGTTTCATTACATTTACATGGTCCAGAGCTGCTTCATTTTACTATTGCGGACAGCGTAACGGATACGGTTACAGAGATACCGTTCAGGATATCCAGGGTATCATTCATATGGATCCCGAAATGGCAAGAAAGCAGATTGAATTCATGCTTTCCGCACAGGTTGATAACGGAGCAGGTCTTCCTCTCGTTAAATACGATCATAATCCAGGCCATGAGGACACACCCGATGATGAGTCATATGTAAGAGCAACAGGACATCCTGCATATCGTGCCGATGATGCGCTTTGGCTCTTCCCGACTGTGATGAAATATATCTCAGAGTCCGGCAATATCGCATTTCTCGATCAGGTTATTCCTTATGCAAACAAGGATGAGGGAACCGTTTACGATCACCTTAAGAGAGCGATCCAGTTCTCACTCGATCATCTCGGTGACCATAAAATGCCCGCCGGTCTTCATGCAGACTGGAATGATTGCTTAAGACTCGGCAAGAAGGGTGAGTCAACCTTTGTTGCAGAGCAGTTCTACTATGCAATGACAGTGCTCCGTGAATATGCCGAGATCAAGAACGATACAGAATATGTCGCGTATCTTGATAAGCTTCAGAAAGAGCTTGGAGATACTATCCAGAAGGAATGCTGGGAAGATGACAGATTCATCCGTGGTATCAAAGAGGACGGCGAAGTTATCGGTTCCAAGAAGAATCAGGAAGCTTCAATGTGGCTCAATCCTCAGTCATGGGGAGTTATCTCAGGCCTTGCTTCCAAGGATCAGGCAGAGAAGGCAATGGAGAGCGTTCACAGAGAACTCAATACTCCTTTCGGCGCAAGACTTATGGTTCCTTCCTTCAAGGAGCATGCATTTGACGGCGCTCTTGCAAATCTCTTTAACGGTTCTACCAAGGAGAACGGTGGTATTTTCTCTCAGTCACAAGGCTGGTTGATACTTGCCGAAGCACTTCTCGGGCATGGAGATCGTGCATTTGAATATTTCGAGGAAAGCTCACCTGCATCTCAGAATGACAATGCGGATGTAAGAATCCTTGAGCCTTATGCTCATGGTCAGTTCACAGAGTCAACCGAGTCTCCTTTCGAGGGCAGAAGTCATGTACACTGGCTTACCGGAACCGCTTCAACCGTTATGGTTGGCTGTGTTGAGGGTATCCTTGGTATGAGACCCGATGCAAAGGGACTTCTTATTGCACCTTCGATCCCTTCAAGCTGGAAGGGACTTACGATCAATAAGAACTTCCGCGGTAAGAAGCTTGTTATCAAGATAGTTAACGAGTCAGGCGCACAGTCCGGCTATAAGAGCTGTTCACTTAATGGTGAGGTACTTGAGAAGAACTATGTACCGGCAGAATGCCTTAAGGATACAAACGAGATCGTTCTTACAATGTAAAATACATTCGGATCACAGGATCCGGGAAGTATAAAATATTCGGATAGTAATCCGGTAATAAGTAAGCGGACCTTCTTTGGAGGTCCGCTTTATTTTATGTAGGTGTGTGGCGGCGAATTTGATCAGGTTATTCCTGCCGGATTGCGCTTATATCCGGCGATATGCTCATCGAATAATTGGTATGATATATTACAAATCCCAGAGGCGCTCCGGCGACTTTTCTAAGATGCTTTTTCTGTACATAGTCGATCTCGACAAGGGACTGATCGGAGCCTTTGGAGTAGTGTGCTGCGAGCCTTGCGGCTTCTTCAAAGGTTCTGTCCGGAAGCTCCTTGCCCTCGCATTTTACGATAACATGGGAACCGGGAAATTTTTTGGAATGGAACCACCAGTCATCCTTTTCGGCGACTTTAAAGGAAAGTTCTTCGTTCTGAATATTATTCTTGCCGACATACATTCGAAAACCGTCGGAGGAAATGTAGCAGAGAGGCTTTGATCTTACGGCCGTTTTCTTGCGGCTTTCGCCGGTCTTCATATAGCCTGAAGCAACAAGCTCTTCTCTGATCTGCGCAAGGTCCTCCTCGCCGCGCGCGATATCAAGCGCAACTGCGATCGATTCGAGATGTTCTATCTCATTCATAGTCTGCGTTATCTGCTCGGTCAGAGCCTCATAAGTCCTCTTGAGCTTGTTATATTTCTCGAAATATTTCTTGGAATTATCGGCTGCAGAGAGCGTTTCATCGAGTGGTATCGTAAGCTGTGTATTATCGTAATAATTATTTACCGTAAGATCTCTGGCGCCTTCACCGGCCTCGTAGCCATATGTAAGAAGGAGCTCGCCGTAAATCCTGTATTTATCTCTTTTCTCGGTGTCTTTAAGCTGCTTTTCCTGAAGCTGTGCCTTACGCTTTGCGCGCGAGAGGTTGGTCGAAACTATCTGCGTAAGGGTGGAAGAGCGCTGGCGTATTCTCGCCGAAACCTCCTTCTCATTGTAGAAGGTCTCAAGCATCATACTTATGGGTGCTTCACATTCTTCTTTGGTAAAATACTTAACCTTGCCCCCGTCAGATTCATATCCGCTTATCACGCAGAAATCCTTGGGTTTATCGTTATCATAAATAATCGCAGGCTCAAAATTTCCCGACGCAATATCTTCAAGAAGCTCGATGAATCTGCTTGATATCTGGAGCATTTCGCCTTCCGACAGTTCGCGTACATTGGCATTTGCATCAACTCCCGCCGCAGCGCAGATATGCATCGCGGCCTGCGGGCTGATGCCGGAATAAGCGCCGTATATGGCTTTGCAAATATCGCAGTTCATTGAAAGAAGCTTATCGGCAACCGCCTCTTTGCTCGGCAAAGAATCGCTGCCTATCTCAGCTTCGTTTGTCTGCGCATGATCCTGCAAAAGGTTTATTTTATCTTCGGTATTCGGTATAAAATACTCCCTTCCCGGCAGTACCTCCCTGACAGAGCTGACCGAAGCGTTGACACGCTTAATGGAATCGATGATCGTATTGTTATCACCGAGTAAAATGATATTGCTGTGTTTTCCCATCAACTCAACTATCAGATGGTGCTTTACAAGATCGCCCATTTCATCGCGACTTTCCGTCTCTATATCTACGATCCGCTCGAGTCCTCGCTGAGTCACCGACAGAATACGACCGTTTCCGATGTGCTTACGAAGAAGCATGCAGTAATTAGGCGCGGTAAGGGGCGCCGGCTTGTTTGCCGAGGTCAGATATATCAAGGGAAGTGAAGCGTTTGCAGAGATGAGGAGTCTGTACTGTGAGCTGTTTCCTTTGATAGTAAGCATAAGTTCGTCCTTTTCGGTCTGTGCGATCTTAACGATCCTGCAAGTCGAAAGGAGTGTATTTAATTCGTTTGTAAGTGCACGAATTGTGATTCCGTCAAAAGCCATAATGATTTGTCCTTTATGATCGGCAGTATGTACCGTTTTGTCGGCATACGGCTGCGTCGGGCGATATACCTTTTCTTTAGAGATTATACATTAATAAAGCATCATCTGCCATAAGAATATTTATAGAACTACATTTAGTAAAAATTGTATATTTACAAAAGTAGTTATAGACTTTTATTACTAAATGTGATTATAATGGTTCATAAGGGTTTTTCACCTTACTTATCAGATAATATGAAGTGACCTACATTTGCAACAACGTGGATTTACCGCTAAACTT
>CAKZZH010000085.1 GCA_937885345.1 uncultured Lachnospiraceae bacterium
GATTCATGGATGTCTTATATTCTGTTAATTCCTACAGTAAATTTACCCGACCCGCAGCTGCCGCAATATTGTAAAAAATGCGTTTACAAAGTATAATATAAAGTAAGATTCATTTCTGTTCTCGGACTGAAAGGATGGAGCATATGAATAAAATCAAAAGACTGATTACGATCACGATACTTACTTTCGCTATGCTGGCAGTTGCTGTTGCAGGATGCAAGAAGCGCAATGCTTCTACGCTTCCCTCAAGCACATCTTCGCAGTCATCGGGTGAAGACGGCACGGATGTTTCAAACAGCTCCGATGAAACAAGCGAACAATCTACCAAATCGGATTCCGGCAAGGACTCTGACGATTCAGAAAAAGACACGGACGATTCCAAGGAAACGACCACAGATTCCGAAGACTCGGACGATGAAACCACCAATACAACGGACTTAGGCGATGAGACCACAACCGAGAAGGAAGGTCAGGCCTCAACCGAAAACACAGATGCAGCCACCACCTCTTCAAACAGCACAAAAGAGACGACTAAGGCTACCGAGGCTACTACGACAACTAAGGCCACAGAGGCCGCAACGACCGCTAAGCCTACCGAGGCTACTACAACAGCGACACAGGCAACAGAGGTAGCAACCACAACAACTCAGGCAGAGACCACAACCGTTCAGGAGGAGACTACAACAGCAGCTCCGACAATTTCATTAGAACCGCTTACAGACTCAATGAGCAATCATGTATATGGTTCCTACACCGACGACGATCTTGCAGCCGCAAAAAGCATTGCCGAGTCACTCGTTACCTCCGCTACAAGTCAAGAATATGTTGTCAAAGTAATACATGATTATCTTGTAAATACAATTACATATACACTTGGTTGCCACTCCATATACGATGCACTTGTTAACAAAGCATGTGTTTGTCAAGGATATGCAGACGCATTCTCTGCAATATGCTATTATCTTGGTATAGAAGCTCACACCGCTCATGGTACAGCTACTAATAGTAAAGGGACGGAGTCTCATGCATGGAATCAAGTAAAAGTAGACGGAACATGGTACAACATCGATGTTACTTGGGATGATCCTGAAGATACGTTGTCGTATCAATATTTTCTGATTACAGATGACAAAATAAAAAAAGACCACACTTTAAAAGGAGTTGCAGGTGGCACAGTTAATAGTTGTACCAGTACAACTACTACAGATTATGAACTTGTATATGCTAAATCCCTATGTACTAATTGCATTGTTATCTCAAGCATCGACACAACCGCTATTGCAGAATATATACATACCTATCCTACACAGGAAACCTATTATTTCATATATGATTTTGGAGAAACAGGTGTAAGTGCAAGTGATGACGGTATATATCAAAGTATTTCTGACGCAGTATATAATGTATTGGTCAGCGATAATATTGGCTTTTCTATGAGAGGTACATCAATATCTTATACTTATGGAGCAAGATATGTATGTTATCCGATAATAGTAACCAGATAATAAATAACAAATATATGACAGTTAACCACATATGAAGATAACCAATAACCATGTAAAAGGAATCATATACATACTTATTGCGGCTTTCTGCTTTTCGATAATGACACTGTGCGTGAGACTCGCCGGTGACCTTCCGACAATGCAGAAAGTCTTCTTCCGTAATGCCGTTGCGGCGATCATCGCGGTTGTGACGCTGGCAAGATCGGCGGACGGTTTCAAGATAAAGAAAACAAGCTGGCCATCGATCATTATGAGATGCGTGTTCGGAACCGCCGGTATGATCCTTAATTTCTGGGCAATTGACAGACTAGGTCTGGCCGATGCGAATATGCTCAATAAAATGTCACCGTTCTTTGCGATCATCATATCCATATTTATTTTAAAAGAAAAACCCACACTCGTTGAATGGATAACGCTTGTGATCGCATTTATCGGGGCGGCTTTTATCGTGAAGCCGACGGCCGGAATCGCTTCGCTCCCGGCGCTTGCGGGACTCGGCGGCGGACTCGGTGCGGGAATCGCATATGCTTTTGTAAGGAAACTCGGAATCCAAGGTGAGAGAGGGCCGGTGATAGTTATGTGCTTCTCGTTGTTCTCATGCCTCGTTGCTGTGCCTTTTATTATAATAGACGGCGAGCCTATGACATGGCAGCAGACTTTGCTGCTGACAGGATCGGGCGTAGCAGCCGCAGGAGGACAATTTGGCATTACGGCGGCATATCAGCATGCCCCCGCCAAAGAAATCTCAGTATTCGACTATATGCAGGTTGTATTCGCCACACTCTGGGGCGTGATACTCTTCTCGGAACTTCCGGATGTATTCAGCATTATAGGATATGTGCTTATAATCGGAACCGCAGTCTTCAAATGGCAGTATAATATAAGACGCTCCGCGGACAGCGAAGCGTCTTAGAATCATTGCACTATATGCGCCGGGGCGCGTTTTTATTCTCTTTCCTTCATAACGGACATATATGCCGGACGGATTATTTTACCGGCTCCTATAAGTTCTTCAAGACGATGAGCGCTCCAACCGGCAATTCTCGCAATGCCGAACAACGGCGTATATAATTCCCGGGGAATTCCAAGCATCGTATATACAAATCCACTGTAGAAATCGACATTGGGACTTACACCCTTATAGATATGACGTCCCTTAGCAATAACCTCAGGGGCGATCTTCTCGATATTCTCGTAGAGAAGCAGGTCGTGCTGGGCACTCTTCTCCTCGGTGAGTTTGAGGACATAATCCTTAAAAACCCTTTCTCTCGGATCGGACTTGGAATATACCGCATGTCCCATTCCATAGATAAGGCCTTTTCCGTCAAAGGCGTCTCCGTCTAGGATCTTGGTAAGATAATTCCTTATCTCGTCCTCATCGCTCCAATCGGAAACATTCTTACGGATGTCGTCCATCATATCCATTACTTTGATATTGGCACCACCATGTCTGGGGCCCTTCAGAGACGACATTGCCGCAGCCATAGTTGCATAGGTGTCGGAGCCGGAGGATGTAACCACCCTCGTCGTAAAGGTCGAATTATTACCGCCGCCATGCTCTGCGTGAAGCATCAGAGCAACATCAAGAACCTTCGCTTCAACCTCAGTGAATTTCTCGTCCGGACGAAGCATCATAAGAATATTTTCCGCGGTAGAATACTTCGGATTAGGTCTGTGTATATACATGCTTCCGTAATTATCATAATGGTTATATGCATGATAACCATATACCGCAAGCATCGGAAAAGTCGCGATCAGCTTCAGACATTGGCATACATTATCATACAGATCCGTGCTCATCGTAGTCTTGTCATAAGACGCGAGCGTGAGGATGGACCTGGTCATAGAATTCATAATGTCCTTACCGGGAGCCTTCATTATGACATCCCTTGTAAAATTCCTCGGAAGCGTCCTGGTCTTAACCAGTGCCTGCACAAATTCGGAAAGTTCCTCATCATCGGGCTTCTCGCCGAAAAGCAGCAGATACGCCGTCTTCTCAAATCCGAAAGGGGTATCGGCACTTTCTTTTACAAGCTGCTCAACATTATATCCCCTGTACCAGAGCTGACCATCGCAAGGGATCCTCTCACCGTTTTCCTCATTGAACGAAACGATCTTGGAAATGTTGGTGAGGCCCGTAAGTACACCCTTTCCGTTTACATCTCTAAGTCCTCTGTTTACCCCATATTCCTTAAACAACTGATCGGAGATCGTGTCATTGGCAATAAGTATGGGCGCTTGTTTGTAAGCATAATCGATAATATTCTTATTAGTACTCATACTTTTTCTCCTACAATAATTAAACTACAAATTATCGGATACTCAAAAATTGTACCAATAAATATCCAAATGTGTCAATTGACACATGTACTAATTTGTATATTTTTTGCATAAAATACCTGTTTCCGAAGAAGAGCATCCCGGATATTCATCATATCCGGGACGCTCATATATAATGTACCTTCTCTTAAAATCTTATAAACTGAATCTACCCACGATCCCTTCAAGGTTGCGTACGTATTCCATACATTCATCAACCTTCTCGGATGTTCCGCTTGTCTCGGTAACAATATCGGTGGTCTTCTCAGCCATGTCGTTAACACCTTTTGCGGAATCCGCAATTGTAGTATTGATTCCTTCGATGGCATTACGAACATCGCCTATGATGTTATTGAGATCGTAAACCGCACTCTCGATCTCGGAAAGTGCATTCTCAAATGTATCAGCATCACCGTTGTAAGAATTGGCAAGATCGGCATTTGATTCAAGAAGCTCTGCCGTATTGCTCTCCATATAATCCTGAGTCTTCTTGAGGCACGCTGCAAGCTCATCAACCGCTGATTTAACCTCATCGGTGATTGCCGTAATCTCGCCGACAGTCTCTGAAGATTCGGTAGCAAGTTTACCGATCTGATCGGCAACGACAGCAAAGCCTCTGCCCGCCTCACCTGCTCTTGCTGCTTCAATTGAAGCATTGAGTGAAAGGAGATTGGTCTGCTCTGCAATTGAATTGATCCTCTCCGAAAGCTCATTGATCTTGTCAACTGCCTTAGATTTCTCAACTGCTCTCGCAGATTCTTCCTTGGCACTTGCAAGAACGGCCTCAGCCTGCTGCCTTGCAATATCGCCCTTGCGGATACCCTCCGAAGCCTTCTCGTGAATCTCTCTTGATACCTGAATTCCGTTGCTTGCAAGCTGTCCTACAGACTCTGCTCTTGAAGACATTTCCTGAACACTTGCCGTAATTGAATCGGTAGTCGCCGTTGTCTCCTGCATTGATGCGGCAAGCTGCTGAGTGGTCGCCGAGTTATCCGTACAAATACTGTTAACGTTATCTGTGATTTCCTGGAGGTTAGTGATATCCGTAGAAATCTTATTGCTTGCCTCTCCGATTTCACCTACGATATTACGAAGATTGCCTCTCATCTCTCCGACGGCTTTGGCAATAAGTCCGATCTCATCTTTACGCTTAACCAGTCTCTGGCTGTCAGGATTATGTACAAAATTAAAATCAGCCGTATCCTGAATGATCACATTAAGTCTGTGAAGTCCGGAAAGAATAAGCTTAATCATAAAATAGAATACAATAATCGCAACTACAACAATCGCTACCGCAATGATTATAAGCATATTCCTAAGCTGTGTGATAGGAGCCATGATCGTGTCATAATCACCGGTTACGATTACGATATTGCCGGCGGCTGTAAATGCATATCCGGCATATTTCTTAGCACCCTTATAGAGATAAACAACCGAGCCGTCCCCAATCTGACCGGGAGTCTCACCTGCCTGAAGTCTTGATACAAGGCCCTTAACTGCGGCATTCTCTACCGCATTACCTATTTTATCGACAGTAGGGTGGAAAATCATAGTTCCGTCGGCACTGACCATATATGCATATGATCCATCAATTCCATCAAGTTCTATCGTTCCGAGAACGGGAGCAAACAGATTATAAATATTCTCTCTGTTGCCTTCAACGTCGGCAATAAGCGCAGAAACAATATTATTCTCGGCTTGTGCAGCCTGTTCCTCGCTGACATAAATTGAACGTTCATCATCACTCATTACGACACCGAGCATGGAATCCAGAGCGTCAACCGCTGTTTCTGCAACGTTCTTGGTGTAGTGCATATAAGTCTCTTCAAGTGCTGATGTAGATCTTGTAATTGAAATTGCCGTAACAACGGCAACCAGAGAACCACCACCGACTACGATCATTATTATGATCTTAAAGGCTATTGAATTAAAAAAGCCTACCTTTCTTTTCTTTCTGTCCATTACGTAAAATCCTTTCTGAAAATATTAGGGCATTAAATCCGCAATCCCCGAGCAAAAGTATATCACATAAGAGAAAAAATTGCACCAAAAAAAATACGATTTTGCTATTTTTTTTGTCTATTTTTCCGAAACCAAACCATTCGACATACCTCAGCACTTCGGTCATTTAAAAGGAGTGTGTCCCATATACGGCATCCTTAGGAACGTGGATGGCCATATATAGGATACACTCCTTATTATTTTACGGCAGTATATAAACAATAGAGTATGTCCGACTTGATCACTCTTCGGAAGGCGCTTCATCGGAAGGTGCTCCTTCGGAAGGCGCTTCATCGGAGTGCGTTACATCGGTTTCATTTTGGCAGCGGTGAACGATTTCCATGAATTCCTTGCCGGTAATGGTTTCTTTCTCAATGAGGAACCTGGATACTTCATCGAGGATGTGACGGTTCTCGGTGAGGATCTTCTTGGCGTCGGTGTAGAGGGACTTGAGGAGCTTATTGATCTCTTCGTCGAGGATGGCTGCGGTCTTGTCGGAGCAATTGAGTACGCTGCGGCCATCGAGGTACTGGCTCTCGACGGTTTCAAGACCCATGAGACCGAAAGCTTCGCTCATTCCGTACTGAGAAATCATTGTGCGGGCAAGCTTGGTTGCACGCTCGATATCGTTGGAGGCACCGGTTGTCATTGTGTTAAAGACGACCTCCTCCGCAGCACGGCCGCCGAGAAGCGTTGTGATCTTGGCAATAAGTTCTTCCTTGGTCATCAGGTACTTCTCTTCTTCCGGTACCTGCATTGTATATCCGAGAGAACCCATGGTTCTCGGTACTATCGTTATCTTCTGAACAGGCTCTGCATCCTTCATCATTGCGGTTACAAGAGCATGGCCGACCTCATGGTATGCGACCATTTTCTTTTCCTGCTCGCCGAGGATTCTGTCCTTCTTTTCTTTACCGGCGATAACCACTTCAACCGATTCAAAAAGGTCTTCCTGAGATACGGCATGCCTTCCGTTCTTAACCGCATTGATCGCAGCCTCATTGATTATATTGGCAAGATCGGAGCCCACCGCACCTGCCGTTGCAAGAGCGATCGCTTCAAGATCGACCGAATCGTCCATAAGAACGTCTTTGGAGTGTACTTTAAGTGTATCGGTACGACCCTTGAGGTCGGGCTTGTCGATTATGATACGACGATCGAAACGGCCGGGACGAAGAAGTGCTTTATCAAGAACTTCAGGCCTGTTGGTTGCGGCAAGAATGATAACACCCTTGGAGGAATCGAACCCGTCCATCTCACTGAGCAACTGATTGAGAGTCTGCTCACGCTCATCATTGCCGCCGTATCTGGTATCACGGCTTTTACCGATGGCATCGATCTCATCAATAAAGATGATACAAGGCGCATTGGACTGGGCCTGTTTGAAGAGGTCTCGGACTCTTGAAGCACCGACACCGACGAACATCTCGACGAAGTCGGAACCCGAAAGTGAGAAGAAGGGAACTCCTGCCTCTCCGGCAACTGCCTTGGCAAGAAGCGTTTTACCGGTACCGGGAGGTCCTACAAGAAGCGCACCCTTGGGAAGTTTGGCACCGATCGCCTGATACTTCTCGGGATTATGAAGGAAATCAACGATCTCCTTAACCGACTCCTTGGCTTCTTCCTGACCTGCAACGTCACGGAAAGTCACACCTGTCTCACGCTGTACATAGACTTTGGCATTGGACTTGCCAACACCCATGATTCCGCCGCTTCCGCCCATTCTTCTGAACAAAAAGCCCATAAGAAGATAGATGAGCACAAAGGGCAGGACATACATCAGTATAAAATCAAATATCGACGATCCTGTATCCTCAATCTCCACATTGACCGTAACATCGGATTCTTTGAGAAGTGCAAAGGTGTCGGGATCATAAATATATCCGGTATAATATTTCTGAGTCACGCCGGCAAGTTTCTGCTCTGTAGGGAGAATGATTATCTTGTTGGAACTGTAAGTAACCTCTTTGATACCATTATTCTCAATGAGCTCCAGAAATCTTGAATAGCTGATCTCCGTCGAGGTGTAATTGTTGTAGCAGCTCTTAAAGAATGTGGCACCAAAATATGTTATCAGGACTGCGATTACGATAAAAAGCACAAAGTGATAAAACTTAAAGCCTTTCTTATCGTCGTCTTTTTTGCCTTGGTTCATAAATACTCCTTAAATATAAAGTAATTGCGATATCCCGCATTTCCCTAATTATAGTTTGTGAAATGTGGTAACGCAATTACTTTATAAAAAATTTATATTTTATTTCACGATCAACTTGCCGATCATGAATGCTGAAAAAGAATAACCTGCCTGTTCCTCGCATATTTCTCGATGTATTTCATTGCGGCCTCCCTGCGCTCGGAACTGTAAAGCGCGAATGCATCGTCGAGAAGAAGCGGAATGGGGCGCTCCTCGCCATCTTCGGTACCGGAAATTATGCTTAACATTCCCAGCCTGAGGGCAAGGTATGCCTGCTCGGCGGTACCGCTCGAATAGCCCTTGGCATTATGAGTAGCCGAGAAACCGTCCGTAACTCCGATTCCAAATTCCCTGTCAACACCTAATCTATCATGCATTCCGCAGGTTATATCCTTGAAGATCGCGCTGCTCTTGGCGTTAAGCACAGTACTGAAATTACCGGAAGCCTCATCTACGGCCTCGATCAGGTACTTCCTGGCGATATCAAGGCAGTCGTAATATTCCCTCATATCCGCAATATCTTTATCCATTGCTTCTATTTCTCTGCTTAAAATCTCTGCATCCACCGAAGGTCTCGTAAGTCTTGAAGAAGCGTTAACGAGCTGGTCCTGTTTTAATTTGATCTCATTTTCAAGAGCCGCTCTCGAATTCCTGCATTTATCAAATTCTTCGTCGATATTGTTGACATCAAAGCCTTTACTGATAAAATGCGCTTCAAGTTTTGCTTTTCTGTCGAATATCTCTTCTTCGGTTAATCCGCTTGCTTTAACCATTGAATTGTATGCGGAAACATCGGAATCATAATGATCAAGCCTTTCATGCATATTCTCGGTCTTTCGCACCGCTTCCTGATAATCGGTCGCGCCCACGATCGCGACAAATTCATTCTTAAGACGCTTAAGTTCCGTCTCGGCCTCACTATAATTCCTTCTGGCCTCGGCAACTGTGAGCCCCTTACTGTACGCATCGTCAAAATTATTCTCGCGATAACCCGTCTCGTCATAGATTTCACTAAGTTCTCTCTCGATGCCTTTGAGGTTTTCTTCGTTTTCGCGTCTTTTACGCTCAAGAGCCTTCATTCTCTCGGAATATTTATCATAATCAGCAAGGCGCTTTACATAGAGTGAACGAGCTTTAATCGTCCTTAATACGCCGTATACGGCCAGAGCGATGCCTATAAGAGAACCGATGATCCCGGGTATAAGAAGCGTCTGCCTGAAAAATACAGCAATAATGAGCCCCGCTACCAAAAGGATAAGCCCAAATATTATTGCGGCCGTCGCTATCCCGCTTTCGGAAGATTTGGGCGGTTCACAGGCGTTGCGCTTTTCCTCATCTGTCTCCGTCTCTATATCACGAAGCTTTCCGGATATTTTATCGCGTTCCATAATAAGTTTCTGATAGTGGTTATATGTATCCTTTTCTATCACGATATAATCGTCATCCGTATTCTCCCCGAGCGCTGCAACGTATTCTTCTTTCACTTTGATATTAAGGAGCGAGCGGTCATATATTTCGAGCTGTCCCTTAAGAGTATCGGGAGAAATCTCCTTCTTAAGCTCGGCGATCTCTCCGGCCTTGTCGGCGATCGCTCTGTAATTCCTGAGCACACTGCCTTCACGAAGCGTCTCATAACCTGCGTCAATATCGGCCTTGCGCCTGAGTGCTTCTTCGATATCATTCTTGATAAGCTCAATCTGCTCATGAAGTTCAGCCTGCTGACTGATGATCATATTAGTATTATTAAGCGTTGCAGCGGCCTGCCTCCTTGCATCCTCAAGTTTATCAAGTGCCCCTACATTCTTGGGTGTATGAAGTCCGTTTATTGCATCATCGAGATGCTTCTTAACATCTGCAGATGAATAATTCTCATCCCCCGTCTCGGATAACCTGGAAATCCTGACCAAAAGTTCATCGCTGCCCACAAAGCCCGAGCTGCCGGAATCACCGATATATGCGGTGCTTAAGAAACCGTTCACATCAAGCCCCATAAAATGCTTGCCCACAGTCTCACCGGCCTCAAGATAGATATCCTTACCGGAAGTGCTTTCCTTAAGGGTTATTTTATCGCTTTTCTCACCTGCCCCGAAAGTAATATGAAGCTCATACTCCGTTCCTTCATGCGTAAAATACATTCTTCCGGCCATAGCGCTTCCGTTCCACGGCTTATAACGCTTACGGGGATTTGCATAATCCTTGTCGCCGTTTACTTTCTTAACATCACCGTAGAGCATCAAAACAATAAAGCAAAGTATAGTGGTCTTGCCGAATTCATTCTCCCCTGAAATCTTATTAAGTCCGTCGGTAAAATCCACCGCGTAATTATCGAATTTGCCGAAATGTTCGATCTCAATCCTATTGATTATCATTGCTATACCCCACCTCTCTGTCAAATGCACGCATTCCGACCGCAAGCGCCTTCCTGTAATGAGCCGCCGATTCTTCGTCCCCATCGGCCGTAAATTTATCGATCACACTCTTCATCTTCAACACAAACGCACCCTTAAGGCCGCCCGCTTTGATAACCGCTTCCATATCGATGATCGGCTCGCTCTTATCTCTTATCTTGATAAAATAGATATCCCCAAGCTGCGCCTTAATATAAGCGATATCGACAAGATCGGCGTTTACATTGCCCGTAAGGTTTATTTTATAAAGGTTCTCAGCATAGTCGCTGCCGTAGAGGTTATCAAGCTTATTCTTAATAATATCCTTGATATCATCACGTTGATTTGCGGAAGAAATGTCCACATTCACCTCTTCATATCTTCTCTTGCAAAGATTGACATATTCGAGATTTACTTTGCCTTTCTCCACGGTTCCCTCGTATATTCCCTTAAGACCAAGCTCGTCAAAGCCGTGTCCCTCGGGGCATCCGCTGTATGCATAGGCGGTCTCCCCCGCATATAAAACAGGGCTCTGCTTGTGAATATGCCCCAGCGCAAGATAATCAAAACTGCTGAGCCTGATGTCCTCCTCAGTCATGGGATTATAATTACCGGTGGTACCCACATCACCGTGTAATACTCCGATCTGCAAATAATCCTTACGCTCGGGATCATCGGCGACCAGATCCATTCCGTGATGTCCAACGAGAAGGCTGCTCTCAACATGTGCAGACCTAAACGCCGCGCCCGAAACACAGGTCTTAAGTTCGTCGATCACAACAGTCTCAAAGCCCGCCTTAAAAATATACGTATTCTCCGGCCACTCATACCTGTTGCTGTCATATACACAGCCTTCGGCATAATAGTCATGATTGCCGGGAGCAATAAAGACTCTTGTATGAGTGAGTCTGCTCAGTGAAGCGATAATGTCCCGAACGTCCTCTCCTTTACAGTTGACAGCGTCAAAAACATCACCTGCAATAAGCAGAAGATCCGTCCCCTGCTTCTCGCATCGCTCTATGATATTCTGAAACGAAACCTTGATCTCGCTCTTACGGGCAGTCGACTTGCGCCCGATCCCGCCAAGCTCCATACCAAGATGAATATCCGCGCAGTGGATTATACTTACAGCTTCCATTCAAAATCCCTCCTTGTGCCCCTTAGAAACATCTATATTATTATAACACATCCCCTCCCTAACGTAGGGTAAAGTTTTTGTAGGGATTTTAGAAATAGAAAAAGCATCCAATCTC
>CAKZZH010000086.1 GCA_937885345.1 uncultured Lachnospiraceae bacterium
GTACAGTTTTAACCCTAACTAAATCAAAAATGTCCTTGACAAGGGGAGCACTTTAAATTCGAATGCTATGCAAAACACTTGTTGATCATAAAATCAAAGCTTTAATTGTTGACAATTCTGAGATAGTAAATAATGATTATATGGCAAGAAGGATTATTGACAAAGACTTATGTATTATTTAATTTCATACAACTTCTGTTTATGTACGGCGATTGATAGTGTCGTTTTCTCAGACGGTTTGAGGTTTGAGAGTAGTGCAGATTCAGAGGGGTCTCAAACCAACACCCACACCTACACCAACCACATCCGGTTTGAGAGTAGTGCAGATTCAGAGGGGTCTCAAACAATTCAAATGCTAGGTTATGACACCATATGGTTTGAGAGTAGTGCAGATTCAGAGGGGTCTCAAACATGTGTCACATATTTCTGTAGATCCTCATGTTTGAGAGTAGTGCAGATTCAGAGGGGTCTCAAACTGACGGATACCGGCAATGCGCACAAACTCGTTTGAGAGTAGTGCAGATTCAGAGGGGTCTCAAACAATTATCATAGGAACAAGGAACATCAATAGTTTGAGAGTAGTGCAGATTCAGAGGGGTCTCAAACATAACGGATACCGGCAATGCGCACAGGCTTGTTTGAGAGTAGTGCAGATTCAGAGGGGTCTCAAATACCATTCACGCAGATTTCCATAGGAATATATCTTATCGATTTCTGACGCAGCGCGGGGCGCTGCGAGAGAGTGCCGGGGCACTGCGAGAGTGCGCCGCACGCTGCAACAAAGACCGCGCTTCGCGCGGCGCGTACACAAGTGACCGGAGGCATTATGAAGAGATATACGGAACTTAAGAAACAGACCGACAACCGCTATCTGAATATGTATGAAATGGATGCGATATCAAGCAGCGGCGCACCTTTCAAATATTATTTTGCGACGAGAAATAAGGATGAGAAGATAAGACTTCGAACCGGAAGCGATGCGCCCGAAGGAGTGCTCATATATGCGCTTAAGGCGGATGACCCGTCGCAGATACTTATGCTCAGGCAGTTCAGATATCCGATCGGTGACTATGTGTATGAGCTCCCTGCGGGACTTATTGAAGAAGGCGAGAGCGCAGGTGAGGCCGGAGCACGCGAGGTCAAGGAAGAGACCGGACTTGATTTTACCGAATATACGGGCGGAGATCAGGCGTTCAGAAGGAGCTATGTCTTTGCTCAGGGAATATCCGATGAAATGGGCGCTACCGTATATGGCAGCGTCAGCGGTGATATAAACAAGGACGGTCAGGAGGATTCCGAGGACATAACGGCATTCTTCGCGGATCGCGATGAAGTGCGCAGAATCCTTGCCGGCGAGAAGGTCTCAATGCGCGCAATGTATCTGCTTATGAATTTTCTGCACAGTGACGGATTTGATTTTCTGGATTAAAAGCCGCGAAGCCTTTTAGGCATTCGCGGTTTTAAGAAATTCGATATAATCGGTTTTGCACATGGGCTTTGCAAAATAGTAGCCCTGTATGTAATCACAGCCCCACTCGTCGAGGAGCTTGTATTGATTCTCATGTTCAACACCCTCACAGACAATCTTGAAGCCTGAATCGTGCATCATTTTGATGGTGTTGCTTACGATGCTGTCACCCTTCTTGCTGCCGATGATATCCGTAAGGCTCTTGTCGATCTTGATAAGACTGAGCGGAAGGTCGCATGCACGCTTGATATTGGAATAACCGGTTCCATAGTCATCAAGCGAGAAGGTATAGCCCCTGGAAATAAGGTCGTTGATATTTTCAAAACCGATCCTTGTGTTTACACCTGACATTGATTCGGTAATCTCGAGATTTATTTTATCGGATGAGGTTCCGTATTTGCGTGCAAGGTCTGTGATCTTGGCTGCAAGCCCTTTTTGAATTACCTGCTCTACAGAAAGGTTAAGCTCGATATAGTGCACTCCCAGATCGCTTAGATCGTCACCTGATGTGAATTTGAACACTTCATCCAGAACAAAATCTCCGATCGGAAGTATGAGGTTATTCTTCTCCGCTTCCGGTATGAAGAGGCCTGGTGAAATAAAGCCGCGCTCGGGATCTTTAAGTCTTATAAGAGCCTCTGCGGAGCGGAATTTCTTCTCTTTAAGATCAAAGATGGGCTGGTAAAACATCTCAAAGTTATGCGATTGTATGCCGCGTGATATTATCTCGGTAAGATTGCTCTTAAGCTCGTAATCCTTTGTAGTTATGACATCTTCGGCACGAAGAAACATCTTACCATTTACATTGTAATTGTTGAAGGTCTGTCCGAACTGCACGATGTCATCGACATTATCGAAGTCGTAAGGCACCTTGGCGCTACACATCCTGATGTCAAAACGTTCGGTGTAGTCGTCGGCATTATTCGTCCACATAGAAAAGATTTCGGGGAAATCACGTTCAATATCGATATAGGGCTGATCGAAGATAACGATGATCGCACCGGTAGTATCGTGATACATATGGAAATCCTTGGTTTTGGTATAAAATATCTTCTTCAACTCGGCTGCCTTCTTGGCAACGAAAGCGAGATATTTCTCCTCACCGTAGTTGCGCCTTACATCGTAAGAATTCTCAAATCTTACGGTAAAAAGTATGGCTTTACGCTTTGAAAGAAGCGTTCGATAAAGCCGCTCCTTGTATGCGGTCCATGTTCCGAGCTGAACCGTGTGATCGAAATAGGCTTCGGGCCTCTGAACAAATATATGATCGATGAGGAGCGCAATGGAAAATGCGAACATCTCAACAAGTATATGCGAACTCAAAAGCTGTGCAACTGCACTTGCGACCATTAGAAAATACATGGAAATAAGCGCCATCCATCTTCCGATGCTGAAATACTTCCTGACCATACAAAGGTATCCGAAGCCAAACAACGAATAGAGGAAGGACATTATATACAAAACAGGCATCAGCTTGCCTCTTGAATAGCCTGTTTCAGGAGATATCGTAAAAAGCATACCGGTCACTATGTTCGACAATATGAAGAAACATATCAGATAATACGGCGTATAAAACGCATATTTTCTGGCGCTTCCGCGGACTTTGTACAAAGTTCCGCTCACCGCAAAGATGAACGCGATATATGCCGGCATATTGAGCTGCCTTAAGATAAAATACATATACGCAAAGAAATAAGAAAGCGGCAGTCTTGATTCAGGCACAGGAAGGTCGGCATATGAGAGCCCCATAGCAATATCGGCAATGGTTGTAAATACGCCTATAATAACAATTTTGAAGAAAACCTTATCCTCAAGATTCTTATAAAGTCGCTTGTTAACGATGGAACCGATGGTTATTGCAAAGATGATTAGAGCTAAAAAATTGGGTAGAAGCTTGACCGTCATTGTTTGTCCTTTCCAAATTCACACTAAAACATACCTATTTTGCGATGATTATTTTACATTTTAATGAGAAGGAAAACAAGGTCTATTATTACTAGTTTTTATAGGAAAAATGCTCTTGAAAACAGTGGATTTAACCAATATAATGAATCTGTATGCCGGTACAGGCGAGCGACCTGCAGGGAACCGGCAAGCGATCAGTAAGGAGAATGCTATATGAATATAAGCGACAAATATGAACTTATCAAAGAGGAGCGTATCGAAGAATTAAAGAGCGACGGATTCCTCTTAAAACATAAGAAGTCAGGCGCAAGGATCGCCCTTCTTTCCAATGATGATGACAATAAAGTATTTTGTGTAGGTTTCAGAACGCCCCCTCCGGATTCCTCGGGAGTGCCTCATATCCTCGAACATTCGGTGCTTTGCGGTTCGGCCAAATATCCTGCAAAGGATCCTTTTGTCGAGCTTGTTAAGGGATCTTTGAACACCTTTCTTAACGCAATGACCTATCCCGACAAGACCGTATATCCGGTAGCAAGCTGCAATGACGTGGATTTTAAGAATCTTACGGATGTGTATATGGATGCGGTCCTTAATCCCAATATCTATACCAGAAGCCAGATATTCCGCCAGGAGGGCTGGCATTATGAGATGGAAAATATTGACAGCCCGCTTATATATAACGGTGTTGTTTATAACGAGATGAAGGGCGCATACTCCAATCCGGATGATGTGCTTTCAAGATACAGTCTCAATTCGCTTTATCCCGATACCGCATACGGCGTCGAATCGGGCGGCGATCCTGCTTTTATACCGACTCTCACTTATGAGAATTTTGTTGGTTTCCATAAGAAATTATATCATCCCTCCAACTCGTATATTTATATATACGGTAACTGCGATATGGAGGAGAGGCTTGATTATCTCGATAAGGAATACCTTTCCAAGTATGATTATCTCAAGGTGGATTCGGAGATAGAACTTCAGCCCGCTTTCAGTGAGATGAGAAGGGAAGAGGCTGAATACTCCGTTACAGAGGAGGAAGGAACAAGCGGTAAAACCTATTTCTCCTACAATTTCTCTCTCGGAAACGATCTTGATACGGAGACATATCTTGCCTTGCAGCTATTGGATTATGCTCTGTTCTCAATGCCCGGAGCACCTGTAAAACAGGCACTTATCGATGCCGGCATCGGCGATGACATTATATGTTCCGCCGAGAGCAGCTTAAAACAACCTATGTATTCCATTGTCGCCAAGAATACCGATCCGGAAAGGGAGAAGGAATTCTTAGACATTGTGCGCTCCACTATTGAGGAGCAGGTCAGCACGGGTATTAACAAGGAAGCACTTACGGCGGCTCTTAATTCCAATGAATTTACATACAGAGAGGCTGATTTCGGAAGATTCCCCAAAGGGCTTATGTACGGGCTTTCAATGTATGACAGCTGGCTCTATGATGAGAACAAGCCTTTTGAATATCTTGCGCAGAATGCGGCATTTGCATCACTTCGCAAAAAGGTTGCAATGGATTATTTTGAGAAACTTACACGTGCGCTTTTTATTGACAATAAACATACCTCATTTGTTGTAATGAAGCCTGTTGTCAATCTCACAAGTATGCGTGATGAGAAGACAGCGGCGAAGCTTGAAGAGTACAAGGCTACTCTCAGTGATGCTGAGAAAATAAGGATCGTCGAGGACACGGCGGCGCTTAAACTTTATCAGTCAGAGCCCTCAACGCCCGAGGAACTTGCTACCATCCCGCTTCTTACAAGAGAAGATATATCGCATGAGGTTAAACCCATATCCAATATCGAAGATGAGGTAGCGGGTGTTAAAGTTCTTCATCATGATTTCTACACCAATGGAATCGGTTACCTCAGACTTGCCTTTAATTATAACGCCGTAGCCGATGATGATCTGTCATATCTCGGACTTCTTTCCGATGTGCTCGCATATATCGACACCGATAAGCACAGCTATGCAGCGCTTACAAACGCGATAGATATGGATACCGGCGGAATATATTTTACACCGGACTGCTATGTGGATCACAATGACGGCAATAAATACGTAGGCACGTTTAATGTTGCCGCCAAGGCTTTTGTCGATAAAATACCTGTAGCGTTAAGCCTTATCAAGGAGACCGTAGAGGGAAGCCGATTTACGGATTACAAGAGGCTCAGAGAGATACTCCTTGAGATAAAGAGCAAATATCAGTCCAAGATACTTACTGCAGGCCATCAGGTGGCGGCAAGTGTATGTTCATCGCAGATGAGCGCTCCCGGCAAAATTATCAGCATGTACAGCGGAGTGGATTATTATGATTATATAAGTTCTGTTATCGATGATTATGATAATTGCAAGGAGACTGTGGCAGCAGGACTAAGGAGAGTATCCGACAAAATATTTGCGAAGGATAAGCTTATCATATCATTTACTTCGGACAATGAAGCATACGAAAGCATTAAGCGTCCGCTTGAAGAATTTGTAAACGGACTGCCCGAGAAGGGCGGAGATCCCGTAAACAGGCAGCTTAAGCTTGTTAAGAAGCGTATCGGTATCAAGACTTCATCGCAGGTAAATTACGTTGCAAGATGCGGCAATTTTGCGAAGGCGGGCTTTAAATACGACGGAGCGCTTAAAGTCCTCAAGGTTATTATGGGCTATGATTACCTCTGGACCAATATACGTGTCAAGGGCGGAGCCTACGGATGCATGAACGATTATACCTCGACCGGTAAAGGCGTGTATATGTCCTACAGAGATCCGAATCTTGCCACGACCAATGAGATATTTGAGAAAATCCCCGAATATGTAAGGAATTTTGCTGCGGATGACCGCGAAATGACCAAGTACATCATCGGCACGATAAGCGATCTTGATACACCGCTTAATCCCAGTGCGATGGGTGGCAGATCGTTCACATGCTATATGACGAATACAAGCCTCGATCAGATTAAAGAGATCAGAGAGCGTGTGCTTACGACATATGTTGATGATATCAAGTCTCTTGAAGGTATAACCCGAGCAATACTTGATGACGGATATATGTGCGTGGTCGGTAACTCCGATAAGATCGAGAAGGACAAAGATCTGTTTGACGAGATCATAACGCTCGCGTAGGTGTGCGGCATATCGATGTGCGGCATCGGCTGCACCGGCGTGCGGCAATCAATCAATAGGAACGGTGAAATATGAAAAGTGGTTTTGTTGCCCTTATCGGGCGTCCTAATGTGGGCAAGAGTACTCTTATGAACAGGCTTATCGGGCAGAAGATCGCGATCACATCCGACAAGCCCCAGACAACAAGAAATAAAATACAGACGGTCTATACGGATGAGAGAGGACAGATCGTTTTCTTCGATACACCGGGCATTCATAAGGCTGCAAATAAGCTTGGAGAGTATATGGTGGGCGTTGCCGAGAAGACAATGGACGACGCCGATGTACTTGCAATGCTTGTCGAGCCTACAACTTACATAGGAGCGGGCGAGGAGCACATCCTCGAATCACTTGCCAAGGCATCTGTCAAAAGCGGCAAGACGCCGGTGTTTCTCATTATCAATAAAATAGACACAGTGGATGCACAAGCGCTCGCCGAATGCATTCAGGCATATAAGGACAAACTCGATTTTACCGAGATAATACCGGTGTCCGCAACGAAGGGAACGGGTTGCGAGGACCTTCTTGCCACGATATATAAGCATCTTCCCGAAGGACCGATGTTCTATGATGAGGACACACTGACGGATCAGCCTCTGAGGCAGATCGTTGCGGAACTTATCAGGGAGAAGGCGCTTACGCATCTTAAGGATGAAGTGCCTCACGGAATAGCGGTTGTTATCGAATCCATGAAACAGCGAAGCGGCGGACTTTGGGATATCGATGCATCCATTGTATGCGAGAGGGAAAGTTACAAAGGGATCGTTATAGGCAAGGGCGGTGCGATGCTCAAGAAAATCGGCTCTGCAGCAAGATATGAGATAGAACAGCTTCTTGAAGATAAAGCAAATCTTCAGCTTCATGTAAAGGTGCGCGACAAATGGCGCGACTCCGATCTGATGCTGAAGAATTTCGGATACGATCAGAAGAACGATTAGTACGGCAGATCGCATTATATTGTATATCGAGAGGGTTTGACGGTACGGATGATAGACAGCATCAAAGTGACCGGAATGGTCATCTCATCTTCTCCCGTTGGGGAGAACGACAAAAGAATAGTTATCCTGACCAAAGAACTCGGCAAGATCAGCGCTTTTGCGCGTGGTGCGAGACGCCCCAACAATCATTTGGTCGCCTGCTCCGACAGCTTTGTTTTCGGAACTTTCACGCTAAGGGCCGGCAAAGATTCCTACACACTGGTGGAGGCGGATGTGCGCGAATATTTTCGCGAGCTTACCGAGAATCTGACGGCGATGTATATGGGATACTACTTTCTTGAACTTGCGAGTTATTTTGGAGTGGAGGGGCAGGATGCATCGCAGATGCTCAATCTCCTGTACGCCTCCTGTAAAATAATGCTCACAGGCAAAATCCCCCTTCTTCTTATTAAGCTTGTATACGAGCTTAAAATACTTGTTATCAACGGTGAATATCCGGATTTTAACGGATGCGCGATCTGCGAAGGTAAGGAGAATCTGACGGGATTCTCGATCAATAAACACGGCGTGGTCTGCAGCGAATGTATGAAGGATGTGCCCGATGCCATAACGATTTCGGGCTCGACGCTTTACACGCTTCAGTATATCGCCTATTCGCCGATCGGCAAATTATATACTTTTACCGTATCCGACGAGGTTCTTACCGAGCTTAAAATGGTTATTACAAGGTGCGTGAAAGCGTATATAACGGATTACATTAAATCAGCGGACATCCTTGAGACACTGATACAAACATGATGTACCAGGGGCAATGGAGGTATTATATGACGATTGAAGAAAGAGCAATAATGGGCTTACAGTATAAGGCAAGCGGTAAATATAATTGTACAAGGTCCGTACTTGCGGCATTTGAGGATATGATAAATGTTGAACCGGAGAAGCTCAGCCTTCTTACGGCCGGATTTGCGGCAGGTATGGGCAATATGAGCGGAACCTGCGGCGCGCTTATAGGCGCGATAATGGTTGCCGGTGTGCTTACGGATGGCAAGGCAACGCCGCACTACTCAAAAGTAATCTTTGAAAAATTTAATGAACTGTCGGGTGCCACGATCTGCAAAGATCTTAAAGGCCTTGAAACCGGTAGGGTTCTTTGTGAGTGCCCTAACTGCGTTGCAAATGCGATCAGGGCGCTGGGCTTTGCGCTCGGCCTTGAATGATCATCCGGCCGACCGCACCGACCGCACCGGATCATTTGTTTGGCTTGCGTTTGAATTCTCCGGGTGTTATGATTGCAATGTGCAGCCCGATATCTCGGCGCACATCACATGATCGTATAGAAGAATTGTTTGGGATCTTCACCCATGATTCCCCTTGATTATTTGTTTTATTGTTTCGAAGTGTTGCTTCGGAGTTTTTTAGTATTTAGTCTATGATTATTCTTTTTTCGGGAATTTCTGTATCACTCTTTTTCTTTTGTATTGTTCATCAGTGATGGCACGGCTTATACGGGCACTGTCGTAATATACATAAGAAAAGGAGATTGCCTATGGAAAAAACGAATGGCAGGTACTATGGTCGTGAGAGAGTTACTGCGAATCGGGAAATTAAGGACAGCATTTTTTGTGACTTGTTCTCGGAGAAGGAGAATGCGTTGTCGTTGTATAATGCGATTAACGGGACTGCGTATGATGACGCGGATGAACTGGAGATAGTGACGCTTAAGGATGTAATTTATCTTCACAGAAAAAATGATGTTTCAGTGATGTTTGATGCGAAGCTTACTCTGTGGGAACACCAGAGCAGCGCAAACCCTAATATGCCGCTTCGCGGACTGCTGTATTTTGCCCGAAGTATTGACGGTCTGCTGGAGGGTAAGCATACGCTTTTGTATCGGAAAAGCCTTGTAAAAATACCGGCTCCGGATTATTATGTATTATATAACGGAACCGATGAAATGCCCGAGAGAGACGAACTTAAGCTCTCGGATGCATTTTACAGGGAGCAAAGCGGGTATGAGTGGACAGCGAAATTGATTAATATTAACGCCGGTCATAACGCATATTTGATGGATAAATGCCCCGCTTTGAAGGGTTATGCAGTTTTGATCGGTTATGTTCGTGAGAATAAAGCTAACGGACTTGACAATGAAGAAGCGGTTGATAAGGCCGTGTCGCAGTGCATAAAAGAAGGTTTTTTGGAGGATTATCTCCTGAAGAAGCAAGGGGAGGCGAGAATGATGTTGCTAACCGAATTTGACGAGAAAGCCTGGGAAGAAGCCGTAAGAAGCGATGGATACGATGACGGCAAGAAAGCCGGAATGGAAGCAGGCTTGAAGGCCGGAAGAGAAGAAGGAAGAGAAGAACTTCTGGAACAACTTGTTGCTTCCGGGAAACTGACAAAGGAAGAAGCGGAGAAGATCAGGAAGAGTTAAGATTGTAGAACTTATATACCCTGCTTCCCGGGCGACCGGGGTAGAGGGTATCTTTTTTTGAAAAAATATGTGACCTGATTAAAAAGTAATCTGTCATTAGGGATAGGAACGCGATCAGGCAGGAGAGGGAAGAGATTGGAAGACGCACAGATTATTGATTTGTATTTTGAGAGGGATGAGGAGGCAATACGTCAGACGGAAATTAAATATGGCGCCTATCTGATGACGATTGCAACCAATATTCTGAGGGATGAAGAGGATTGTAAGGAATGTGTGAACGACAGCTATTTTAAGTTGTGGAGTGCGATCCCGCCGACAAGGCCTCAGATTTTCAAAGCATTTGCAGGTAGGATTACCCGTAATCAGGCTCTCAACATGTATGAAGCCATGAATGCGGACAGACGCGGAAACATGCCGGTCAACGAGGTGATTGACGAAATGGCAGAGGTGATCCCTGACGCGCTGACCAATGTTGAAAGTGAAGTTATCTGCAGCGAGACGCTAAGATGCATCAATGATTTTCTGGCGAAGCAAAGTGCTCAGGCGAGAATAATTTTCGTGAGGCGTTACTGGTATATGATCAGTATTTCCGATATTGCGACCGCTCTTGCCATCAGTGAAAGCAAAGTCAAAATGACGCTTAAACGCATGCGTGACAGATTGGCAGATCATCTTGCCAAGGAAGGAGTTAATGTATGACAGATTCGGATTTTAACAGAAACGGCAAATACAGCAGTGCCGGGATAAACAAGATAGTTGGGGACATCGACGACAAATACGTTACGGAAGCTGCACCTAAGGGGACGCCCGAAGAAGAAGGTAAGAGAGCGAAGCGCATAAGAACCAATAAGATAATCAGATTTACATCCATCGCAGCATGTGTGGTTGCAGTGGTTACGGTAGGTTCGCTTATACTTCCCAAGGTTATTGCTCCCAGGTTCTCGGAAAGTAAATCTTATTCCGATGCCATCGCTACAGGAGGTGCTTCTGCGGCAGCGGAGATTCCGGAAGGAGCACTCAACGGAGGCGATATGTCTTTTGACATAAAAGACAGTGATTATTCCACGGGTGCGCTTGGAAAAGACGGTGATTATTTCACGGATGAGCTTGCGGAAGCAGGCGTAAGCCCCAGCGGAGGTGAAGCTATAGGTTACGAAACCGAAAACCCTGTGATCATAGACGATTCCAAGCCCTTTGTTCTTACAGCGGGAGTTTGGAATGATAATGCAAACTGGTCTTTCTTTACGAATATCGTAAACAGCGATCTTATCACTTTCCCTTCATACGGCGTTAATCCTTGCAATCGTGTTGCGATCACAGTCAAGGACGCTTCGGGTAATCCTGTATACGGCGCAAATGTAGCAATTTATGATACGGACGGTAAAATGATCTGGGCTGCAAAGAGCGATGCTAAGGGAGTGGCTTATCTCTTCTATGATGAGACTACACCGGTCAAAGCGACGGCAGGTATAGGAGATGTTATTAATGGGGTTGACCTTGTGGTCAAAGAGGTTGAACAGGCTCAGAGCGATGAGCAGTCTCAGGAAACGCAGGGCAGCACCAAGGTATATGCGGCAGAGGCTGAGATCGTGATTGATACACAGGCACCTAAGGCAAACAGCCTCCAGGTAATGTTCATCATAGATACAACGGGTTCGATGAGTGATGAGCTTGCATATCTCCAGAAGGATTTTGCCTCGATTTTTGAGGAGATCGGAACTGAAGGCGTTGAATACAGCATGAATTTCTACAGAGATGAAGGCGATGAATATGTCACCAAGACCTATGATTTTACGACGGATCTCGATATGCTTAAAGGGCAGCTGGGTGCAGAAGTGGCTGACGGTGGCGGAGATTTCCCTGAGGCAGTTGCGGATATTCTCACTGATACAATGGGAAGTCAGGGATGGAAGGAAGACGCCGTTAAAATAGCATTCCTCGTATTCGATGCACCCCCTCATGACGAAACAAGTGATGAGGTGCTGGCAGCAGTTAAGAGTGCTGCAGAACAGGGTATTCACCTTATTCCTATCGTATCCTCCAATTCCGATAGGGACACAGAACTTTTTGGAAGAGCGATATCAATCTGCACGAACAGTGATTATATTTTCCTTACCGATGATTCGGGTGTCGGTGACGGTCATCTTGATCCCATTATCGGTGACTACGAAGTGGAACTTCTTCACGACATACTTGTAAGAGAGATCAGTGGATATAAGGAGATGATCGGATGAAGATATACAAACAGCCTTGATAAGTAGAACGTGTGTGATATCATCTTCCTAAGAATGTCTGCCTGAGCGATGCGTCGCTTAGGCAGATTTGTTGCATTTTATTTGCATTTTATTTTTGTTTGCGCCACTTGACATATAAGTCCCATAAAATATACAATAGGTGCGATAAAATCGAAAAGAGGTACTTTCCATGGAAAAGACACTTGATAAAATAGTTTCACTCGCAAAGTCGAGAGGCTTCGTGTATCCCGGATCCGAGATTTACGGCGGCCTTGCAAACACCTGGGATTACGGAAATCTCGGCGTTGAGCTTAAGAACAATGTTAAAAGGGCATGGTGGAAGAAATTCATCCAGGAGAACCCTTACAATGTCGGCGTTGATTGCGCCATCCTTATGAATCCTCAGACATGGGTGGCTTCGGGACATCTTGGAAGTTTCTCCGATCCTCTTATGGATTGTAAGGAATGTCACGAGAGATTCAGAGCCGACAAGATCATTGAGGATTTTGCGGCGGAGAAGGGCATAACCCTTGAATCGTCCGTTGACGGATGGTCACAGGAGCAGATGGAAAAGTTCATCGAGGACAATCAGGTTCCCTGTCCCTCATGCGGTAAGCATAATTTTACCGGTATCAGGCAGTTCAATCTTATGTTCAAGACCTTTCAGGGCGTAACCGAGGATGCCAAGAATACCGTATATCTCAGACCTGAGACCGCGCAGGGTATATTTGTGAATTTTAAAAATGTTCAGAGAACCTCACGTAAGAAGGTGCCTTTCGGAATCGGACAGATCGGTAAATCCTTCCGTAACGAGATCACACCGGGCAATTTTACCTTCAGAACAAGGGAATTCGAGCAGATGGAGCTTGAGTTCTTCTGCAAGCCCGACACCGATCTTGAGTGGTTCGCATATTGGAAGAAGTTCTGTATTGACTGGCTTAAGAGCCTTGGTATGAAGGACGAGGAGATGCGAGCAAGAGATCACGAGAAGGAGGAACTCAGCTTCTACTCAAGAGCTACCACCGATATCGAGTTCTTATTCCCGTTCGGATGGGGCGAATTGTGGGGTATTGCCGACAGAACCAATTATGACCTTACACGTCATCAGGAGACCTCCGGTGAGTCCATGGAGTACTTTGATGATGAGACCAATGAGAAATATATTCCGTTCGTTATCGAACCTTCTCTCGGTGCCGACAGAGTTGTGCTTGCATTCCTCTGTGCCGCTTATGACGAGGAAGTTCTCGATGCCGAGAAGAACGATGTACGTACCGTACTTCATTTCCATCCTGCGCTTGCACCTGTTAAGATCGGTGTGCTTCCTCTCTCGAAGAAGCTTGCCGAGGGCGCTGAGAAGATCTTTGCGGATCTTAGCAAGACCTGGAACTGTGAGTACGATGACCGTGGTAACATCGGTAAAAGATATCGCCGTCAGGATGAGATCGGAACGCCTTACTGCGTTACCTATGATTTTGATTCCGAGACAGACGGCTGCGTAACCGTTCGTGACCGTGATTCAATGGAACAGGAGAGAGTTGCGATCGCCGATCTTCAGAAGTATTTCGAGGAGAAGCTTGCATTCTGATCGCCGGGAGTAAAATATGAAGTGCGATAAATGCCAATGTGAGCTTGGTAATCTTAAGGGCGGTGTATGCCCCAAATGCGGGGCGCCGATAGTCTATGTTAACGAGGACTATCTGGCAAGGCGCAAGGCATACGAGGAGGCTAAGCAAAGTGCTTCGATGACGGAGCATGTGACGGTTTCCACCCGAAACGAATACGATGCCAAGCATGGCAGGGATACTGCCGTAGATCTTGAAAATGAGAATAATGAGGAAGGCCTGTCTGAGGAGACCGGCCTTTCTTTTGCTGATGTTTTTACAAAGGTTTTCAATAAATTATCCGACTGGTGGGAAATAATACTGAGGCGCGTAAGAGGCCGCCGCGGTAAGGATAACAAAGTCATCCGAAGCCTTAATTACGGCAAGGACGGTAGTGAACTTAAGGATTATGAAGAGGGCGAAGAGGAGAGGATCAATGCCGAGAAACTCCTTGTAAGCCACAAGAAATTCAAGAGCCGTATGAGAATTATCATCCCTGCTTTTATATTCGGCGCAGCAGCGGTTGTCGGTCTTGTGATCCTTATTAACTTCCTTGTGACTATGGACAGAAGCCGTATTTTCTATGTTTCCGGCTCTGCGGGACAATATATCGGGGATGAAAAACCTGTAATTACGGGGGATTCGTCGCTTGAGATCGTGTATTTTACCGGGGAGGATATCCTCGCGAAGGACGGGCTTGGCAACTTTATCGTGTCGGACGGCAAGACGCAGAACGGGATTGTCGGCGCCGATAAAATACTTTGCTATGATCCGGAGCTTGAATACATAATCTATGAGGCAGATGGCAAAGCGTACGGATATGTGGACGGGATGAGTACGGAACTTGTGACGTCGGACGGAGGCGATTTTACCGAAGGATGCATGACGGACGGCAGCTGCTACGGACTTGTCAGTGTGACGATGGACGAGATGGGAAATGCCGGCGAATATGTGCTCAGATACGGTAACGCGGGCGGTTACTGCGATGTTGTGAGCCGCGATGAGAACGAGAAAGATCTTGTCTGCGTGCGGGATAAAACCATATGGTACCTCGATATGACCATAAAGGAATATGGTCAGGTTGAGGGTAAAACGCTCACAAGATATGATGGAAACGAGATCACGAGGGTTGCTGCAAATGTCGACAGATGCACTGTCTGCGGCAATTACATCCTCTATACGAATGAAAACGATGAGCTTTTTGCTGTGAGTCTTAAGACTTTGGAAACGGCGTTGATCGGAAGAGGAGTAACGACGATCCTTGATGATGCGGGTGATCTGGACGTAAGAGGCGCTGCAGGCGGTGCGGGGGCCGGGGAGGTGTATTTTACCGGAACGGCGGCATATACACTCGGCGGCGAAAGTATCGATAATATCGATGATGCGCGAAGTGACGGGCAGATCAGGATATACAATTTCTCGGGTAAGAAGGGAAATATCCGCATGGTTATGGAGGATGGCGGCGAATATGAGGCCGGAACCGCAGAGAATATAACGAGAGTTATTGAGGACGATAAAATCGGGATCTGCTATGTCTGTGTGGGCGGACTTTACCGGTATAAGGACGGCGTAAATACCTATTTGCAGGCAGTCGATACCCTGATCTACAATGCCAAGAAGCACCTGATATACGCAGTATCCGAGAATGGCACGGTCACGCGATATGACAGAACCGGTTCTGACGGCATAGAAAAAACGTCCGGCAAGGTTATCTGCATCCCGCAAGGATACGACAGAACCTACGGATGTGCCGTTTCCGGCGGGAAAATATTTTACATAAACACAGCAGGTGAGCTTGTCGGCATGGCGCTTGACGGTGGGGAAACGGTCAATTACGGGGTTGCTTCCTTCTTTGATGCGGTTGGCGATGAAAGGTCGCATTTGTAAAGTATTCATTGCCATATTTTAAGTGCAAATGTTTTGTAATTTTGTGCAATATAGTGATAAGATTTTTGTAGATTTTTTGACGCTTTATGTTATACTAATGTAGTTGAGGCTTTATTTTTAAAATAATAATAATTATTAGGAGGACAATTTAATGGCTAACAAATGGGTGTATATGTTTAGCGAAGGCGACATGACCATGCGTAATCTCCTCGGCGGCAAGGGTGCTAACCTTGCAGAGATGTCCAGCATCGGACTTCCCGTTCCGCAGGGATTCACGATCACTACTGAGGCTTGTACCCAGTATTATGAGGATGGTCGTAAGATCAACGACGAGATCATGGCTCAGGCTATGGAAGGCGTTAAGAAGATGGAGGAGATCAACGGCAAGAAGTTCGGTGACCTCAAGAATCCCCTTCTCGTATCTGTTCGTTCAGGTGCACGTGCTTCAATGCCCGGTATGATGGACACAATTCTTAACCTTGGTCTTAATGACGAGGTTGTCGCTGCAATGATCGCAGGTAATCCCGATCCTAAGTTTGAGAGATTCGTATATGATTCTTACAGAAGATTCATCCAGATGTTCTCGGACGTAGTTATGGAAGTTGGTAAGAAGTATTTCGAGCAGCTTATCGACAAGATGAAAAAGGACAGAGGAGTTCAATATGATGTTGATCTTACAGCTGCTGACCTTAAGGAATTAGCTGAGCAGTTCAAGGCTGAGTATAAGAATCAGTTAGGTTCTGACTTCCCTTCAGATCCTGTTGAGCAATTAAAGCTTGCTATTGAAGCTGTATTCAGATCATGGGATAATCCAAGAGCTAATGTGTATCGTCGTGATAATGATATTCCTTATTCATGGGGTACAGCAGTTAATGTTATGCCTATGGTATTTGGAAACCTTAATAATGAATCAGGTACTGGTGTTGCATTTACTCGTGACCCAGCTACTGGTGAGAACAAGCTTATGGGTGAGTTCCTTATTAATGCACAGGGCGAGGACGTAGTTGCCGGTGTTCGTACACCAATGCCAATCGCTCAGATGGAGAAGGAATTCCCAGAAGCATATGCAGATTTCATCAAGGTATGTGAGACTCTTGAGAATCACTACCATGATATGCAGGATATGGAGTTCACAGTAGAGAACAAGAAGCTCTACATGCTCCAGTGCCGTAACGGTAAGAGAACAGCTCCAGCTGCTCTTAAGATTGCTTGTGACCTTGTTGATGAAGGACACAAGACTCCAGAAGAAGCTGTTGCTATGATTGACCCACGTAATCTTGATACACTTCTTCATCCACAGTTTGAGGCTGCTGCTCTTAAGGCTGCTACACCTCTTGGCAAGGGTCTTGGTGCATCTCCAGGTGCTGCTTGTGGTAAGGTTGTATTTACAGCTGACGATGCAGAGGCTTGGAATGCTCGTGGAGAAAAGGTGGTTCTTGTTCGTCTGGAGACATCTCCTGAAGATATCACAGGTATGAAGGCTGCTCAGGGTATCCTTACAGTTCGTGGTGGTATGACTAGCCATGCTGCCGTTGTTGCTCGTGGTATGGGTACATGCTGTGTATCCGGTTGCGGCGATATCGCTATGGATGAGGAGAATAAGAAATTCACTCTTGCAGGCACAACATTTACAGAGGGTTCAGAGATCTCTATCGATGGTACAACAGGTAACATCTACGCTGGTATCATCCCAACAGTTGATGCTACAATCGCTGGTGAGTTTGGTCGTGTTATGGCTTGGGCTGACGAGTTCAGAACTCTTAAGGTTCGTACAAATGCAGATACTCCAGCTGATGCTAAGAAGGCTAGAGAGCTTGGTGCAGAAGGTATCGGTCTTTGCCGTACAGAGCACATGTTCTTCGAGCCAGAGCGTATCGCAGCATTTAGAGAGATGATCTGCTCTGATACAGAGGAAGAAAGAGAGGTTGCTCTTGATAAGATTCTTCCTTACCAGCAGTCAGACTTCAAGGCTCTTTACGAAGCACTTGAGGGATGCCCTGTTACAATCAGATTCCTTGATCCACCACTTCACGAGTTCGTTCCTACAGAGGAAGCTGATATTGAGAAGCTTGCAAAGGCTAAGAATAAGTCAGTAGAGGAAATCAGAAATATCTGTGAGTCACTCCACGAGTTCAACCCAATGATGGGTCACAGAGGATGTCGTCTTGCAGTTACATATCCTTCAATCGCAAAGATGCAGACAAAGGCTGTTATCCGCGCTGCTATTGAAGTACAGAAGGCTCATCCTGATTGGAATGTTAAGCCTGAAATCATGATACCACTTGTATGTGAGGTTAAGGAGCTTAAGTATGTAAAGAATGTTGTTGTAGAGACAGCTGACGCTGAAATCGCAGCAGCAGGCGCTAAGCTTGAGTACGAAGTTGGTACAATGATCGAGATTCCACGTGCCGCTCTTACAGCTGATGAGATTGCTACAGAGGCTGACTTCTTCTGCTTCGGTACAAATGATCTTACACAGATGACATACGGCTTCTCTCGTGATGATGCAGGTAAGTTCTTAAATGCTTACTATGATACAAAGATTTTCGAGAACGATCCATTTGCTAAGCTTGACCAGACAGGTGTTGGTAAGCTCATGGAGATGTCAATCAAACTTGGAAAGCCGGTTAATCCTGCTCTTCATGTTGGTATCTGTGGCGAGCACGGTGGAGATCCTTCATCAGTTGAGTTCTGCCACAAGATCGGTCTTGACTATGTATCATGCTCTCCATTCAGAGTACCTATCGCTAGACTTGCTGCAGCACAGGCAGCTATCGCCGAGTCACGTCAGTAAGCGAGACCAGTTGTTTTTTGGGAACTTTTGAAATCTCGAAGGATTTTATGAGACAATCTTCAAAGATTTATCATAAGAAAAACGGGTTCAGATTTCCCGAAAAGCTTGTAATTAAGCTATTTCTAGTATAGGGTGTCTACTTTAGACACCCTATATTTTTTTTACACAAGAATAAAATCAATTAAGCTGCCGGAGTACTTCATACATTTTTTGCTGACTACATTCGAAAAAATTTCGGTGCATTTGTTCCGAAAATCGTAACACGAAAAATGGACCATTTTGATGTTTGTTCCGAAAATCGGAACTTTGAAGGAGGTTAAAAATGTCTGAATTTACGGGTAAAAAGCTTAAAGAAGCACGTGTGAAGAAAGGATTATCCCAGGATGAGGCTGCTAATCTTATGAATGTTGCAAAGAGAGCGATTAGTGAGATGGAAGCAGGTAAGAGAAGTATATCTGCAGATGAGCTTGCTCAGTTTTCTCGTATTTATAATGTAGATGTGAGAGAATTGCTTTTTGTTGAATTTACAGAAGCTGGTGATGAGCAGAGATTAACTGCTAAATATAGTTCTTTCCTTAAGCTACTTGAAAAACTATCTGATCGAGAAGTAGAAGATGTTTATTGGGTAATAAAGCGCAAGGTTGAAGGATTGCTTTAAAACTGAATAAGGTTTGGAATGCCCGCATTGCAGATTACACCTGCTTTGCGGGCATTTTTATATTATAAAGGTGAGATTTGAATTAACTAATAGTATAATTAAATATGTCATAATGATTATCAAAGGTGGTAGAACAGAAGATGAAAAAAGTAAAAATTGATGTTCCAAATCCTTCTGTAGAGCAGGTAGAGTATTATCTCCACGCATGGAATAGACTAGAAAATTATCATCTTCAGGAAGATGCTCTTGATAGACTATTCTTTGAACTATGTCCTGAAAACAATGATATGTCTAGCATTTTATTGAAGGTTGCAGCATTAAATGATTTTTATAGCACAAATATTTTCTCAGTGTTTCCAGTGGCAAAGCACATTTTATCATTAGGTATTGATGAACGACTTAAGACTGGCGATATTTCGCTGGTTGCTGATATACAAAGAGTTACTATTAACAACGTTGAAAAGAACTTCTACTCATTTGCAACCAAGTATTGTAGTCATCATAGGCCACTTGATTTTCCTATTTATGATAGCTATGTAGAAAAGGTATTGTGCTATTTTAGGAATCGAGATAAGTTTGCATCATTCAAAAATCAAGATTTGAAGGATTACACAAAGTTTAAAGGAATACTAATTGAATTCAGGTCATTTTATGGCCTCAATCAGTATAATCTCAAAGAGATAGACAAGTATATTTGGCAACTCGGTAAGGAATATTTTCCTAAGAGCTATGGAAAGAAAAAATTGGATGAGAAACAATGATATTCTTAACAGAATGGGATTGTTTTAGAGCCCGCATTGCAGAGTGCACCTGCTTTGCGGGTATTTTTTTACATTGACATATACGGAGACCGTATATATAATAAAGGTAGGAAGATATACGGATCCCGTATATAGGAGGTGCACTATGTCAGATATGGATTTAAAACTAGACGGTATCGCTGGTGGAATTTTAGTTGAGAAGACTGAAAAGAAGAAGGCCGATGCTGATCAGAAAAAGAGAATGTATGCAAGCGCCTTTGCGTATATTAGAAGCCAGACTGGAATGAATAAGAAGGAGTTTGCTGAATACCTTGGAATTCCTTATAGAACTTTACAGGACTGGGAGCTTGGAAATACCCAGGCTCCGGAATATGTGCTCCGATTAATTGCTTATAAAGTACAGATGGAGAAGGAAAGGGGGAACCTATGATGACAGTATTATATGGTATTGGAATGATATTAAGATTTATCCTTAAAATTGCTTTATTGCCAGTTCAGGCAGCTCTTACCTTGCTTATGCTTGCTATTGGATTTATTGGTGGTTTTGCAAATATTGCATGTGGATTAATAGGGTCGTTCTTTGTAATTGGTGGCATTTGCTCATTTATTAATGGAGATATATCTCTTGGATGGCAGGGGCTTCTTGTGGGTATTGTTGTTGCAGTGATTCCTCAGGCATTAACTCTTTGGGGAGAGGAAGGATTACTTGGATTAAAGGAACTTTTAGGAAGAATTTAATGGTATGACCGACATTGTCTCGTTTTGACTCGTTTTGTCTCGTCTCGACCGACATTAGCACTTTTCTTATAGATTTAACGGTGCTATTATTATCATAGACAAGTGAGAGGTAAACAAAAGCCACTCACTTGTTTTTCTTTTGCAGAAGAATAGGAAGCAGATTTAAGCGTCCACATGACCAAACCCTCAAGGTCGTGTGTGGCGCTTTTTTTGTTGTCCGAAACCGGAAAGCGCGCGCCGGTGTTTCTATTAAAACTGTCAAAGAAAAGGAGAAAATTGAATATGGATTATGAACGTTTCAAAGAAGGTTTCCAGGATGCTTTAAAGGCTGAACTTGCTGTTAGAGGAGCTGATGTTGAACTTACTGCTCGTAGAGTAGATAAGATGAATGACAGCTATGATGCTATCACAGTAAGACCTACAGATAGTTCCATTGGAGTGAATGTGAGCGTACAAAAGGCGTTTGCTGCTTATGAGAACGGAACTCCGATTCCGGAAATTGCAGAGCATTTTGCTGATGCAGTGGAGAAAGGATTCCGTGAATCCCCTCAGGTAGATCTGGAGTCGCTTTCTGATTATGAGCAGATGAAGAGCAAGCTTTCTATGGAAGTGGTTTCTGCAGAGAAGAATGCGGAACTTCTTGAGAGCGTACCTCATGAAAGAATGGAGGATATGGCTGTTGTTTATCGCTTTGTGCTTGATCAGACAGATTCCGGCAATGGAACAATCCTTGTTACCAATCAGTTGCTTGATCAGTATGGCATTACCAAAGAGCAGCTTCGCGCTGATGCCATGGAGAATGCACCTGAAATCAGACCATCTGAGATCAGAGGTATGTCTGAAGTAATGAGTGAGCTTGCACCTGGCATGATTCCTGAGGTTGCACCGGAAGATGAGCAGATGTTTGTTGCTACAGTTCCGGATAAGATTCATGGAGCTGGTGTTATCGCATATCCGAATTTCATGGAGGATGCAGCTGAAAAGATGGGCGGTGACTTCTTCGTTCTTCCAAGCAGTATCCATGAGGTGTTGCTTGTAAAGGACAATGGCCAGATGACAGCCAAAGAGCTGGAAAACATGGTCAAAGAGGTCAATGCTACTCAGGTAGAACCTGCAGATCAGCTTACAGATCACGTTTATCATTACGACAGTCAGAATCATATTTTTGAGCTGGCTGATAAGTATGAGGAACGTCAGCGTGAGGCTGAACACGAGGCTGTTGATAAAGATTCCGTCCTTGGAGATCTAAAAGAAAAGAAACAGGAGATTGCAAAGAAAGATCCATCAAAGGATGCAGCCACAAAAACTGCAACCAAGAAGCATGAGACTTCTTTGTAAAATCCACCATTAAGTAGAGAGAGGCTTCCCTAAGTATAGGGAGGCCTTTTTTCAATGGCGAAAGGAGATATCTAAGATGAGTAAGAAATATATGAGAGTTCAGAAGAACTTTGACAAAAATGGCATTTCAAGGGTGCCACACAGTGTTGCACCTAAGCTTGGTCCAATTACACCTTGCAATTGCAGTCATCCTTGTCCTTATGGTAATGGCAGAACGTTTTGCTTTCCCTGCTATCAGAAGATTGTTGCTGACAGCAGAAGTAACAGTGTTGCTACAGGTAATGCCTAAAGAGGTGTGGTATGGACTTTGGCTATTTTCATGAGGAAGAGTCTGAGCAGTTTGCCTTCTATAGGATTCCCCAGGTGCTCTTTAAGGATGAAAAGTTCGCAAAGCTTTCTACGGATGCCAAGGTTCTGTATGGACTATTTCTGAATCGGGTATCCCTTTCCAAAAAGAATCATTGGATTGATGACGAGGGCAGAGTGTATGTCTATTACACACTTGTCAGTATTCAGGAGGATTTGCATTGTGCAAGTCAGAAGGCATTAAAGCTTTTAAAGGAGCTTGAGAGCTATGGACTTATTGAAAGAGTTAAGCAGGGACTTTGTAAACCTGACAGGATCTATGTGAAGAACTTTATCCTGCTTCAGGAATCACCAGTCCGGAGTGGTGAAAATCACCATGCCGGTGTAGTGAAAATCACCAGCCCGGAATGTCGAGAATCACCACCTAATAATACTGAGTTAAATAATACTGAGTGTAGTAATACTAATCTTATCTTATCTAAGAGCAGAGAAGATGAGAGGGAGCTATACAGACAATATTTATACCAGTCACTGGATATAGAGATACTCAAAGAGCGCTACCCCTATGGAGTAGAAGAGATAGATGAGATTTTTGACATAATCCTGGATGTGCTGTGCAGCAATCAGAAGTTTATCACTATATCCGGGGATAAAAAGCCTATTAACGTAGTGAAAAGCAGATTCATGAAGCTGGATAGCAGCCATATCCAGTTTGTAATGGACAGTATGAAGGACAAGACTACAAAGGTTCGCAATGTAAAGAAATACATAGTGGCAGCACTTTATAATGCGCCAATTACGATTAACAACTATTATCAGTCGCTGGTCCAGCATGACATGGCGACAGGAAAAATCTAAGGAGGAATGACAATGGAACAGATTACAATTGATATTCAGCTTGATCCTATTAAGGATGGAATTAAAGTACCGGAGACAGATGTATCTAGGCCTGATGCTCATGCTGTGATTCTTGGAACCAACGGCAAAATCAGACAGATTTCTATGAAGGAAGCAGAGACAATCCTTGATCAGATGGCTACTTGTGGGGCTGGAACTCATCTTGGACAGTCAGATTATATTGCTGTTTATAACAAGGATAAGCTTTTTAAGGCTGAAGGTGAGGAGTACCTGGTAGGCAGTGTTCTTATTTTTCAAAGATCTGGGAACGTCCTTAAGGCTATTCCTGATGATGAGATTGGTGATCTCTTAGAGGTTGCTATGGCACAGATGGATACTTTGAAGGCAGGAGATGCCTGCTTTTCTGCAATGCGTGTTGATTAAGGGAGGAAAATCATGAGTAGAACAATACCGAGAGCCTATGTTACTGCAGCATGGAATAAGAATCCGGTTGTAGCAAAAGAGGATGCTAAGAAATACTGTCAGGAACTGGTAAAGGAAGGATATCTTCCCCTTTGCCCTATCCTTGCTTTTGATGGAATCTTTTCAGCTGAGGATACAGAAGCTCATAAGAGATTCAAGGAGATGTCAGAGGATCTACTTCGTAGAGCCAGATTCCTTGTTATCTGTGGTAATAAGCAGAATGAGGAAGTTAAGGATGATATCGCAATAGCCAGAAAATCCAAGGTTATTGTTACAACCTTAGATGGAGTGATTGGCTTATAGGATGTTAGTCAGGAAGGAGGCGATAATTCGTGGTTAATGAAGAACTATCAGCCAAGTCGCTCCATTTCATGGTGGAAAAAGGTGTTAAGCCAACAGCCAGGTTGTTACTTAATGTTCTAAAAGCTTATTTGCGTCATAGGCATGATAAAAAGTACTTCGGGAAGGAAAAGGTTAAGACTGGTAAGATGCCGGTGAAAAAGCTTATTAAGCAGGGCAAAGGTGCTCAAAAGATTGAGCTGGATGGTGAAGATATCCATTTGTTTAATCGTCTTGCAAAGAAGTACGGTGTAGATTATGCCGTGGTGAAAGATAAGGAGGCTGGTACTTATAAAATCTTTTTCAAGGCTCAGGATGCAGATGCTATCTCTGATCTGGTGGCTGATTACACCAGAAGAACCCTTGGAAAAGAAAAGGGTGAAAAGGCAAGTGTACTTGGTAAGCTTCAGAAGTTTAAGGAGATTGTGGCTTCTCTACCTCGAAAGGTTGCTGAGAAGAGGAAGGAGCAGACACGATGAATCAGAAATTAAAAAAGAAGATTATCCTGAATATCCCTTATGTTGCAATAGGCCTGTTTGCTACCAACTTAGGTGAGGCCTGGAGAATAGCAGAAGGGATGAATGCTTCGGAAAAGCTTCAGGGGCTTATTATCGGAGGTGGATTTCAAACTGCATTTACGAATCCGCTTCCTAGCTTACATCCCTTTGATTTGCTTATTGGTGCAGCCTGTGGCGCAGCACTAAGACTTGCAGTTTATCTGAAGGGAAAGAATGCAAAGAAGTTTCGGCATGGACAAGAATATGGTTCAGCCAGATGGGGGAAGCCCTCCGACATAGAACCGTTCAAAGATCCCGATCCGAAGAATAATGTGATTCTGTCCCAGACAGAGCAGATCACACTTAGTTCCAGACCGTCTCAGCCCAAGTATGCAAGAAATAAGAATGTGCTGGTTGTAGGTGGTTCCGGTTCAGGTAAGACGAGGTTTTTTATTAAGCCGAACTTGCTACAGTGTGACAGTAAGGATTATCCTTGCTCATTCGTAGTAACTGATCCAAAGGGAAGCGTGGTTCTTGAATGTGGCAATGCACTTTTGAAGAAGGGGTATCGAATTAAAATCTTCAATACCATCAACTTTAACAAGAGTATGCATTACAATCCTTTCGCTTATATTCATAGTGAGAAGGACATCCTCAAGCTTGTAACTACGCTAATTGCCAATACCAAAGGTGAAGGAAAAGGCGGGGATGAGTTCTGGGAGAAGGCTGAAAAGCTGTTGTATTCAGCACTTATCGGCTATATCCATTATGAGGCTCCCATCGAGGAGCAGAACTTCACAACGCTTCTTGAAATGATTAATGCAATGGAAGTCAGAGAAGACGATGAGGAGTTCAAAAACACGATAGATCATCAGTTCGGATTACTGGAATGCTGGCTGAACGGTACAGATTACAGTGATCCTGAAATGCAGGCTGACTATCAGGATATGTTTGATGCGAAGCCCAGTGATGAAGAGAGACGAATGGGTGCATTTGCAATCAAACAATTCAAGGCGTATAAGCTCGCTGCCGGAAAAACGGCTAAGTCAATCCTAATTAGCTGTAGCACTCGACTTGCGCCTTTTGCAATAGATGAGGTCTTGGAGATCACCTCCTACGATGAGCTGCACCTTGACAAGCTCGGTGACGAGCTGAGTGCGCTTTTTATAATTATCTCCGATACGGACGCTACATTTAACTTCCTTCTAGCGATCATGTATTCACA
>CAKZZH010000087.1 GCA_937885345.1 uncultured Lachnospiraceae bacterium
GAGAGGACTTGATTTTATGAATAATGATTATAACGGCGTTGTAAACAGGTCCATTGCGTGGGATGCAAAGGGCGGAATCGTCACGATCTGCTGGCACACCGGTGTCAGTGGCAGCGGTTATCAGGAATCGCTTGACGAGAACCCCGATTACAGCAAGCTTCTGACCGAAGGTACGGACGATTACAATACAATGATGGCGGCCTGGGATAAGGCAGCCAAGGCGCTTCTTAAGCTTCAGGAGGCAAATGTACCGGTTCTCTGGCGCCCTTTCCACGAATTTGACGGGCAGTGGTTCTGGTGGGGCAAAGGCGGAAGTGAGAATTTTATAAAGCTCTGGAGACTTATGTATGACAAATTCACCAATGAATACGGCCTTAACAACCTTATCTGGGTGCTCGGTTATTCGGGCGAGGTTAAATCCGGCTGGTATCCGGGCGATGAATATGTTGATGTAATAGGTTCGGACACCTATGACAATTCCACCAATATCAAGGCTTGGAAGAAGCTTCTTAAGGTTGCAGACAAACCCATGGCCTTCCACGAATGCGGCAATGTGCCTTCTGTTGAGAAGTTTGAGAGCGACGGCGACCTCTGGGCATGGTTTATGATCTGGCATTCCAATTTCGTTACGGACAACAATGCAGACAATCTTAAAGCAGTATATAACAGCGATAAAGTAATTACGCTCGATGAAATGCCGGCTTTCTGATAAAATGCAATTATGGGATGCAGGAGGAAACAAATATGTATCAAGCAAACGAAAACAGATATGAATCAATGGTTTACCGCAGATGTGGTAAAAGCGGCCTCAGACTGCCCGCTATTTCTCTTGGATTATGGCAGAATTTCGGCTATATGAACAGCTTTGACAATTCGGAAAAAATGTGCCACACAGCCTTTGATCTGGGCATTACACACTTCGATCTGGCAAACAATTACGGGCATCCTTATAACGGCTCCGCAGAGGAGAATTTCGGAAGGATACTTGACCGCGGACTTCGTACATACAGGGACGAACTCATAATATCAACCAAAGCCGGATACGATATGTGGCCCGGGCCTTACGGCGACCGCAACGGTTCGCGCAAATACCTTATCGCATCGCTCGATCAGTCACTTAAACGTATGGGACTTGAGTATGTGGATGTATTTTACCATCATGTGTATGATCCCGAGACGCCGCTCGAGGAGACCGCCGAAGCACTCGACAGCATAGTCAGAAGCGGGAAGGCGCTCTATATCGGCATTTCCAATTATAACCGTGAGAACAGCGATAAAATGCTCTCCCTCTTTCAAGAGCGAAGGACACCGTTTGTGGTCAATCAGCCTTCATATTCGATGTTTAACAGATGGATCGAGGACGACGGGCTTGATAAATGGGGTAAGGAAAACGGCATTGGATTTGCCGTATTTTCGCCGCTCTACCAGGGCCTGCTCTCTGACAGATACCTTAACGGGATCCCCGAGGACTCGCGTGTAGGCAAGGGCGCTACGTGGATCGCCAAAGAACTCACACCGGCAAGACTTGAACAGATCAAAGCCTTGAACGAAATCGCCGCTGCCAGATCGCAAAGCCTCTCGCAGATGGCTCTTGCATGGATACTTCACAATGAAGCGATCACCACCGTCCTGTGCGGTGCAAGCCGTCCGGAGCAGATCGTAAATAACGTTAAGGCGCTGGATAATCTGCAGTTTAGTGATGAAGAGATTGCGATGATTGAAGAGATATTACAACCGAGCAGGAGGGAGATTTGAATAATCTCCCGACCTCTGTTCCGTCGCTTATTGCGCACACGGCAAGCATTGCACATACCGTTGCTGCACCC
>CAKZZH010000088.1 GCA_937885345.1 uncultured Lachnospiraceae bacterium
ATCCTTACCGGCGCAGGCGAGAAATCCTTTGTTGCCGGCGCTGATATCGGCGAGATGAGCAGTCTTACCAAGGCTGAAGGTGAAGCATTCGGTAAGAAGGGTAATGATGTATTCCTTAAGATTGAGAGTTTCCCCATTCCCGTAATTGCAGCCGTTAACGGCTTTGCACTCGGCGGCGGATGTGAAATCTCAATGAGCTGTGATATCAGACTTGCTTCCGATAACGCACTTTTCGGACAGCCCGAGGTCGGTCTCGGAATCACACCCGGATTCGGCGGTACTCAGAGACTTGCAAGAATCGTCGGAATCGGCAAGGCTAAGGAACTTATCTATACTGCTAACAATATCAAGGCTGACGAGGCATACAGGATCGGTCTTGTTAATGCTGTCTATCCTCAGGCAGAGCTTATGGAAGCAGCCAAGAAAATGGCCGGCAAGATTGCCATCAACGCTCCCATCGCCGTAAGAGCCTGCAAGACAGCTATAAACACAGGTATTTCCAAGGATATCAAAGCTGCTGTTGAAGTAGAAGAAACTCAGTTCGGCGCATGCTTCGAGACAGAGGATCAGAAGGCGGCAATGGCTAATTTCCTTGAGAAGGACAAAGAGAAGAAGCTTAAGGTGGTTCCTTTTAAGAACTGCTAATATTTTATATTTAATAGGAGGTCTACTATGGTAGTAGGAGTTATCGGTGCAGGAACCATGGGTTCAGGAATTGCACAGGCATTCGCAATGACAGAAGGCTATGAGGTTCGTCTTTGCGATATCAAACAGGAATTTGCAGACGGTGGTAAGGCTAAGATCGAGAAGAATCTTAACTTCCTTGTAGGCAAAGAGAAAATAACAGCAGAGCAGAAGGATGCCATCCTTGCAAAGGTTAAGACAGGCCTTAAGGACATCTGTACAGACTGCGATCTTATCGTTGAAGCTGCTCTTGAAAAGCTTGATGTTAAGCAGACTACATTCAAGGAACTTCAGAACATTGTTCCCAAGGATTGTATCTTTGCTTCAAACACATCTTCACTTTCGATCACCAAGATCGGTGAGGGACTTGACCGCCCTCTTATCGGTATGCATTTTTTCAATCCTGCAGACAGAATGAAGCTTATCGAAGTCATCGCAGGTGAAAATACACCCGCCGATGTGGTTGATAAGGTTAGAAAGATCTCCATAGAGATCGGTAAGGAGCCTGTAGATGTTAAGGAAGCTCCCGGATTCGTTGTAAACAGAATCCTCATCCCCATGATCAATGAAGCGATCAATGTACTTGATGCCGGTACCGCTTCCGTTGAGGGTATCGATACCGCTATGAAACTTGGCGCTTCACATCCCATGGGACCTCTTGCACTCGGTGATCTTGTAGGACTTGATATCTGCCTTGCAATTATGGAAGTTCTTCACACCGAGACCGGCGATGACAAGTACGCTCCCGCACCCCTTCTCAAGAAGATGGTTGCAGAGGGAAATCTTGGTAAGAAGACTGGCAAGGGCTTCTATGATTACTCTAAGTAAAATGCAATCAAATTATAATTAATACGGAGGAATTTAAAGTCATGGATTTTACACTCGATAAAAAACATGAGATGGCAAGAAACCTTTTCAGAGAATTCGCTGAAAAGGAAGTAAAACCTCTTGCTCAGGAAGTTGATGAGACAGAAGTATTTCCTAGAGAGACCGTCAATAAGATGCAGAAGGCCGGTTTCCTCGGCATTCCCGTTCCCAAGGAATATGGCGGACAGGGTTGCGATCCTCTTACATACGTTATGTGTGTTGAGGAGCTTTCAAAGGTATGTGGCACAACGGGCGTTATCGTTTCCGCACATACTTCACTTTGCATCGATCCTATAGCAACTTATGGTACAGAAGAGCAGAAGAAGAAATATCTTGTTCCTCTGGCCAAGGGTGAAAAGCTCGGAGCATTTGGACTCACGGAGCCGGGAGCCGGAACAGATGCGCAGGGTGTTCAGACCAAGGCAGTTCTCGATGGAGACGAGTGGGTGCTTAATGGTTCAAAATGCTTTATTACAAACGGTAAAGAAGCTGATATATATATCATCATTGCTTACACTAGCGTAGAGGAAAAGAAGGGACGTAAGACAAAGAGATTCTCGGCATTTATCGTTGAGAAGGATACTCCCGGCTTTACCTTCGGAACAAAGGAAAACAAGATGGGTATCTGCGGATCCTCTACTTACGAGCTTATTTTCCAGGATTGCAGAATCCCCAAGGAAAACCTTCTCGGAGTACAGGGCAAGGGCTTCGGTATTGCAATGCACACTCTTGACGGCGGACGTATCGGTATCGCTGCTCAGGCACTCGGTATTGCAGAGGGCGCTCTTGAGACAACGATCGCTTATGTAAAAGAGAGAAAGCAGTTCGGAAGAACGATCGCACAGCAGCAGAATACACAGTTCCAGCTTGCAGATATGGCAACAAAGGTTGAGGCTGCAAAACTTCTTGTTTACGCAGCTGCAGAAGCTAAGAGAACTCAGAAGACATATTCGGTAGAGGCTGCAAAGGCTAAGCTTTATGCTGCTGAGGTTGCTATGGAAGTTACAACCAAGGCTGTACAGTTACATGGTGGATATGGTTACATCAGAGAGTATGATGTTGAGCGTATGATGAGAGATGCCAAGATCACAGAGATTTATGAAGGTACATCAGAAGTTCAGAGAATGGTCATCTCTGGTGCATTACTTAAATAATTAAGGAGGAAGTAACCGTGAAAATCGTAGTATGTATTAAGCAGGTTCCTGATACAAAGGGCGGCGTTGAGTTCAATCCCGACGGAACACTCAACAGAGCTGCAATGCTTTCCATCATGAACCCTGATGACAGAGCAGGCCTTGAGGCAGCGCTCAGAATAAAGGATGCCAATCCCGGCACAGAAGTAACAGTAATCACAATGGGTCTTCCCAAGGCAGATGATATCCTTCGTGAAGCATTTGCAATGGGCGCTGATAAGGCAATTCTTATCACAGACCGTGTACTCGGTGGAGCAGATACATGGGCAACTTCTTCTACAATTGCCGCAGGTATCCGCAATCTTGAATATGATATCATCTTCACAGGACGTCAGGCTATCGACGGTGATACTGCACAGGTAGGTCCTCAGATTTCAGAGCACCTTGGAATCCCTGTAATCTCTTACGCAGAGGATGTTAAAGTTGAAGGCGATTCAGTTATCGTTAAGAGACAGTTCGAGGACAGATATCATATGGTTAAGGCTAAAATGCCTGTTCTCATTACCGCTCTTTCAGAACTTAATGAGCCCAGATATATGACACCCGGCGGAATCTTCGATGCATTTGACAAGGAAGTTATCGTATGGGGAAGAGCAGATCTTAAGGATCTTGATGATTCCAATATCGGTCTTAACGGTTCACCTACCAAGATCGCTAAGGCTTCCGACAAGGTTCGTAAGGGAGCAGGAGAGAAAGTTGCTCTCGACAGCCCTGAGGAGTCTGTTGATTACATCATGGATAAGCTTCTTACGAAGCATATAATTTAGTGAAGGTGGTGAATTAAATGGCTGAATTAACAAAAGAGCAGATTAGTCAATATAAAGGCGTTTATATTTTTGCAGAGCAGGTTGATAACAAAGTTAGCAACATTGCACTTGAGCTCCTTGGTAAGGCTAAGGATCTCGCAAAGGATCTTGATACACAGGTAACAGCCGTACTCATCGGTTCTGATATCAAAGATCAGGCTGACGTACTCGGACAGTACGGTGCCGATAAGGTTATCGTTGTTGATGATCCCGAACTTAAGGATTACAGAACAGAGCCTTATGCACATGCACTTGCATCTGTTATTAACGAGTATAAGCCGGAAATCCTTCTTGTAGGTGCGACAGCGATCGGTCGTGATCTCGGACCCAGAGTATCAGCAAGAGTTCAGACAGGTCTTACAGCTGATTGTACATCACTTGAAATTGGTGATTACACATATAAGGGAGAGGTTATTCCCAAGCAGCTCCTTATGACAAGACCTGCATTCGGCGGTAATACGATCGCAACGATCGCATGTCCTGTTAACAGACCTCAGATGTCTACCGTAAGACCCGGTGTTATGCAGAAGCTTGAGCCTAACGCATCCGCTAAGGCTGAGATCATTGAGTTCAATCCCGGATTCACACCTGATAACAAATATACTGAGATCCTTGAAATCGTTAAGAATGCTTCGACAGCAGTTGATATTTCGGAAGCTAAGATCCTTGTATCAGGCGGACGTGGGGTTGGAAGCGCTGAGAACTTCAAGATTCTTGAGGATCTTGCAGAGGTACTTGGTGGTACAGTATCTTGCTCACGTGCAGTTGTAGATGCAGGTTGGAAGCCAAAGGATCTTCAGGTTGGTCAGACAGGTAAGACAGTACGTCCTAACGTATATTTTGCAATCGGTATCTCTGGTGCTATACAGCATACAGCGGGTATGGAAGAGTCTGATATCATCATCGCAATCAATAAAGATGATTCAGCACCTATCTTCGATGTGGCTGATTACGGAATTGTAGGGGATTTAAATAAGATTGTGCCCATGTTAACCGAAATGATCAAAGCAAACGCTTAACGATTTCGAGGTGATTTTCTATGAAAAACAATTATATCCGTTATCCGGATTTTAAGGCAAAATCCTTTACCATCAGCTTTGATGATAATGTGACCCAGGATGAACGACTGATTGAATTAATGGAACAATACGGGATCAAGGGTACCTTTAACATCATTCCTCATTGGTTTCGAAGAGAAGACGACACTTCGATTCCGGAGGATCCTACGTACATTAATGTAACGGCCAAGGTAGGAAAGGAGCTTTATGCCAAACCATTCATCGAAGTAGCCAATCACAGCTATGACCATGCCTGGTTCAATATGTTGCCTCCTTCCATGCAGCTTCGAGAGATTCAAAAGGGAAGAGAAGAGCTGGAACATTTTTTTGACCGGATCCTAACCGGTTTTGCCTATCCTTACGGATGTTTTACGGCTGATACGGAAGAGATCTTACGTCTGGCAGGCATTACCTATGCCAGAACCGTAACTTCAACCAACAGCTTTTATCTGCCCCAGAACTGGCTGG
>CAKZZH010000089.1 GCA_937885345.1 uncultured Lachnospiraceae bacterium
AAGAAAAAATAGATTAATTTGGGATTTTCTCTTGACAAAGGTCACTTCATAACAGTTTTACTATACTGTATATTTAACTTAAGGAGGGATGTGGATGAATACAATAGGAAAAAGAAGCATTTTGTCTATTGTACTTGCGGCGGTAATGTTGGTAGCAATGCTGCCGGGCAATGTTTTTACCGTTAATGCGGATGAAGTTACAACGATAACTCAGGGCGCAAACGGTGATCCGGTCGTTACGGATGTGGATGGTAATGATCTTACCACAATACCGGGTTGTTCGTATGATCTTGAAGATGATGGATTATATCATTTGTTCCTGGAGGATGACGGAACTAATCCGTTTAGCGTGATCGGCACGATCATTATTCCTGCCGGCTGTGTACTCAGCCTAAGCAATTTTACACTGGACTGCACGAAGATCATTATTGAGGGAGAAGACGGAGAACTGCCCGGTGGCAGGCTTGAGTTACTCTTCAAGGATGATGTATATGCCGGCATCGGAGATACGCCTCTGGAACTTAGCCATGGAGCTAACCTTTTTGTTGAAAAGACAAGTCAGCTGCCTGACTATACTTATTACTATCTTGATGACAGTGATATGGCCGCTTTGATCACCGATGAGATGATGACCGAAGCGGCTCAGAAAAACGGTTTTGGGTTCTGGTATAGCGATGATCAGTATTTTACCGGATGGATACTTACATATGTCGCTTCTGATGGACCCAACAATCAAGGCGGTGAGGAAGCATACGATCCAATAGAAGATGCCAAGGTTTATTGTACACAGTGGGCGGAAAATCTTCTTCTTGCAGCCGGAGATATTTATGATGCAACTGCCGGCGCAGGTACCGGATTTGGCGACGGTGTTACGGATGAAAATGATATCCGTTATGCTTTTGCACATGCCATACTTAATGATGAGCAGAGATTCGGGGATCTGTTTGAAATAATTAAATTAAACAGTCCTATCGTACGCAATTATGACTGGGGAAATGAGGAGTCTTTGACGGCTTATCAGAATGTTATGTCCGATCTGTTTAATGCAACGACGGCTACGATCGATACTGATAACAGACTTACAGTTGTTGATAAGAACGGCGTATCATATGATTTACAGGGCTATACGGTAACCTTTACTATGAATATGGATATTGACGATGAACATGGCGAAGAATTAACCTTCACAGCAACCGGCTACTTGATCGATGATGCAGATTTCGATGATACATCATATCAGCAGGTTATAATTAAAGTCGGTGACAAATTCTTTATTCGTGATGCTTGCGGCGATCCAAACGGAAATGATCCGACACATGACGGAACCGTTATTGAAGGAAGCACCAACACGGCAATTTATATATTCGAAGATTTTGACAGTAAAGAAGATGTTACGGTATTCGGTAACGGAGTAAATGTATGGCGTGAGCTGACAGATGAGACTACAACCGATTCATATATCTTTAGTTTCGGAGTGTCATTTGGCAGAATCGATGATCGGGATTTACGTCTCGGAGAAACGATTGCGGTATTAAAGAAGGACTATACAGGAATCCTTATTTCCGGAAACGGCGAAGAGAATACACCCGGCGGATGGGGAAAACATTCTGATTTTAATCTTGCAGAGTCATCAGAAGGTGATGTTAAATATACCGTCTATTTCGGATATTCTTCACTTGATATTTCTCCTTTGAACGATGAACTGGTAGGCACATCTTCGGTGGACAGTATTATATCCGTAACGATCGGTAATGATATCCCCCAGGAGGCTGTATCCGTTACCACTAATGATGACGGTACATATACTGTTAACTTCTTATCGGATTATTATAATGAGGTTCCGTTAATAATTACTTATAAATTCAAGGACGGGACGACGGTCACACGTAATACGATGATCTACCGCGCCGGTATTGTTCTCACACTCGCTATGACTCCGGGTTCTGAAAAATATTTAGTAGGAATCGAGCATGAAAGTGCAGACCAATATGTGATCGGTGCCGACGGAAAGATTTATGATAGAAATTCTTTTACCGGTACCGAAGAGTTCTCGCTTGCATGCTATGCAACTTATTATTATCCTACAGCAAGCGGTGCAACCGAGGGAAATGTATCGTTATATGTAACGATTGAATATGATGACGGTACCTCCGAAACCAGGATAATTGACTCACAGCTCTTTATTCCGCCTACACAGTCTATCAATGATCCGAATACTACTTTTGTGGCATGCAGCGATTATGTTATCCATATAACAAAGGACGGAGGCAAAAGGGTTACAAAGGTTACCGCTCTTGCCGTTAATAAAGCAGATGAAAGTGGTCGTTTTGAAGGCGCCAAACTTGGTGCGGGAAAAGGAATTACCATGACGGTTGAGTATGGTGACAGGGACCCTATGATAAGCTACAACTAAGCATAAACGGAGGATAAGGATATGAGAAATCTATTTAAGAAAGCGGCGTCCCTCGTATGTGCGATGCTGTTTGTTATGGGAATGATGACTGTCGGTGCTTTTGCTGCTACTAATGATGTACTTACCGTAACTGCGGAGGGTACAACGAGTAGCGTTAAGGTTTCCGGAACAACCGATACATCGGTTGTTGCCGTACTGATAGAGATATTTGATACAGACAACAATCTTGTCACAATGGAGTCGCATCCGTCTACAGAAGGTAAGTTTGAAGCTACTCTTTCCGCTACTTTAACAGCCGGCGCTACTTATACGGCCTATGTTATTAATTACAGCGGCGAGGGGGAAGCACTGGAAGCGACATTTACCGTTCCCGAGCCCGAGACAACAACAGAGGCTGAGACAACAACCGCAGCGCCCTCCGGTAATTCAGGTTCGGACGCTTCCGGCCAGGCTACCGACAATACTGTGGGTGAGTCATCTTACATTTGGTGCTTTGGCATGCTTGCATCAGTGCTTGCGATCATGGCATGTGTTACCGTTTCAAAGCAGCTTATACGTAAACGTAATGAAGACTGATTTGTAATTTATATAAAAAGTCGCTGCCTGTCATACGAGAGGCAGCGATTTTTGTTTGCATTTTTTACTAGCCAAATCGTATTATATGTACGATAATAGTTCCGAAATTATAAAACATATGTGATGTTTTATTGGAGGGAATAATCTGTTGTATTTAATGCGGATATTATGGTAAAATAACCCTCGAATAAATGAATAAACATGGGCGCATAATACGAATGTCAGGCTCTATTTTATTCATGTATCAGAAGGAGAAGTATATATGATCAGAAGTATGACCGGTTTTGGCAGGTTCGAAGCTGCAGACGAGCGCAGGAAGATCACTGTGGAGATGAAGTCAGTCAATCACAGGTATTTTGAACCGACCATCAAAATGCCCAAGAAACTTAATTTCTACGAGGCCGGGATCAGGGGTGTTCTCAAGAATCACATAAGCAGAGGTAAAGTCGATGTGTTCATTACGGTCGAGGATCTGACCGAGGAACAGTTTAACCTCAAATACAACTCACAGCTTGCTGCCGAATATATCGATATCTTTCACAGGATTTCCGAGCAGTTCGGTATCGAGAATGATATTACGGTCAACTCTCTTGCGAGATTTCCGGAGGTTATTACGATGGAGGATTCCAACGGTGAGGATGAGGAGCTTTGGCTTCTTCTCGAGAAGGCTGTTGACGGTGCCTGTCTCGATTTTGTTGCGGCAAGGGAGAAAGAGGGCGACAAGCTTAAAGATGACATTATCGAGAAACTCGATAATATGATGTCCTATGCCGAGAAGGTTGAGAAGCGCTATCCCGAGATCATCGCTGAATACCGAAGCAAACTTGAGAGCAAGGTTAAGGAACTCCTTGCGGATTCCTCCGTTGACGATTCGAGGATCGCTACCGAGGTTACCGTCTTTGCCGATAAAATATGCGTCGACGAGGAAATGGTCCGCTTAAAGACACATATCAAAGCAATGAAGGATACGCTTAATGAAGGCGGAAACGTTGGACGTAAGCTTGATTTTATCGCACAGGAAATGAACCGCGAGGCTAATACGACGCTCAGCAAGAGCACGGATCTTGAAGTGACCGATATTGGGATTCTTCTTAAGACCGAGATCGAGAAGGTCAGAGAGCAGATTCAGAATCTTGAGTAGCAAAGAGTAGAACGGAGAGTGAACATTATGAAGGGGAAACTTGTTGTTGTTTCGGGCTTTTCCGGTGTCGGCAAAGGCACCGTAATGAAGAGACTCATTGAGGAATATGACAATTACGCGCTTAGCGTTTCGGCGACTACGAGGAAGCCCAGACCCGGCGAAAAAGAAGGTGTTGCATACTTCTTTAAGACTGTGGAGGAATTCGAGGAGTTGATCGCTAAGGATGAACTCGTTGAATATGCCAAATATGTTGACAATTACTACGGAACGCCGAAAGCCTTTGTTGATAAAATGAGGAATGAGGGCAAGGATGTGCTGCTTGAGATCGAGATCCAGGGAGCACTTAAGATTAAAGATAAATTTCCTGATGCGGTACTTATATTTATAACAGCACCGAGTGCACAGGTTCTGAGGGAGCGCCTTGTGGGCCGTGGGACCGAGGATGAAGAGACAGTTAACAAACGACTTGCAAGGGCCAGACAGGAAGCGGAAGGCGCCTGCAAATATGATTATGTAGTTGTAAACGATGTTTTGGAAGAATGTGTAAAAACAGTTGACATAATCATCAAAAGTGCACATAATAGGACAGAAGATAATCTCGCTATAGTCGAAGAGATAAGAAGAGATTTGTCAAAATAAAGGGATTTCCCCGTATTGAAAGGAAAAAGGACATGATACATCCATCTTACACAGAGCTTATGAATGTTATTAACAGTGAGGTAGAGCCCGGCGAGCAGCCGCCCGTTCAGAGCCGTTATTCCATTGTTATTGCCACATCCAAGAGAGCAAGACAGATAATTGACGGAGATAAGACTTTTGTAGACAGCAAGGGCAAGAAGCCTCTTTCTATTGCTGTTGAAGAATTATATACGGGTAAAGTAAAGATAGTCGGTGATGACGAAAGCGAGGCATAATGGTAGACATACTTAAGGTTATTTTACTGGGTATTGTCGAAGGCATCACTGAGTGGCTTCCGGTTTCAAGTACCGGACATATTCTTATATTCGAGCGCTTTATAGGCCTTTATGACACGCCGGATATGACGGCGTTCAAGAATGTATTCGATTATGTGATACAGCTTGGCGCCATTTTGGCGGTTGTGGTCATATATTTTAAAAAACTCTGGCCCGTTAACCGCTCGAAATCAGATGATAAGCTTCACTGGAACCGCAGCAAGCTTATGCTTTGGCTCAAGATCATTGTAGCCTGCATTCCCGGCGCGGTTGCGGCGTTTGCGATCGGTAAACTCATTCCGGATAATCCTTTTCTGATTGCTGCCATGCTTATAGTATATGGTATCGCATTTATTCTGGTTGAGACATTCAATAAAAAGGAACCTGATGTTATATCGGTTAAGGATATAACATTTAAACTTGCGCTTTTTATCGGGCTTTTCCAGGTTTTGGCAATCGTTCCGGGCACGTCAAGGTCGGGTGTTACGATCATCGGCGCAATGCTTATCGGACTTAGCAGGTCCGCTGCTGCTGAGTTTACATTTTACCTTGCAATACCGGTAATGTTAGGTCAAAGCCTGCTTAAGATAGCATCGTATCTTAAAGACGGATATTCATTTACGGGAAGCCAGATTGCTGCGGTTATCGTTGGAATGGCAGTTTCCTTTGTTGTTTCGATTTTTGTTATCAAGTTTCTTATGTCCTTTATTAAGAAACATGATTTCAAACCATTCGGTATATACAGAATTATCGTAGGTATAGCTATTATTCTGATATTTGCCCTTATAAAATAAAACAGATATTGTCTTATGACTTTATTATAGGAGGATAGGTTTTTTATGCAGTACAGTGAAATGTCAAAGGCCGAGTTACAGGAAGAACTCGAGCGGCTTAAAGCTGATTATGAGAAGTACAAGGGATTTGGACTTGCTCTTAATATGGCGAGAGGAAAGCCCTCACCCGCACAGCTTGATTTATCCGCAGGGATGCTTGATGCTTTTACATCCAAGGATGATCCCGTAACCGAGTCAGGCGTTGACACACGTAATTACGGTAATCTTGAAGGCATACCCGAAGCAAGGGCTCTTATGGGCGACTGGCTCGGTGTTCCTGCCGAGAATATATATGTTTGCGGTAATGCAAGTCTTAATATTATGTATGACTGCGTCGCAGATGCAATGCTTTTCGGTGTTATGGGCAGTACTCCCTGGTGCAGGCTTGACAAGGTTAAATTCCTTTGTCCCGTACCCGGTTATGACAGGCATTTTAAAATAAACGAGCTTATGGGTATCGAGATGGTCAATGTTCCCATGACCGAAAACGGCCCGGATATGGATATTGTGGAGAAACTTGTAAGCGAGGACGATTCCATTAAGGGTATCTGGTGCGTGCCGAAATATTCAAACCCTCAGGGCATTGTATATTCGGATGAGACGGTTAAGAGATTCGCAGCATTAAAGCCTGCAGCCAAAGATTTCAGAATATATTGGGATAATGCATATTCCATTCATTATCTCTATGATGAGTCGATTGAGATCCCCGAAATCCTTTCGGAGTGCGAGAAGGCCGGCAACCCCGATCTTGTCTATGAGTTTGCTTCAACCTCCAAGATCAGTCATGCGGGTGCGGGTATTTCCTGTATCGCCGCTTCAACTGCCAATCTCAAATCTCTTCATAAGAGACTTACGATACAGACTATCGGTTACGATAAAGTAAACCAGCTCAGGCATGTTATGTATTTTAAGAATGTTGACGGCTTGAAGGCACAGATGAGAAAGCATGCAGCGTTGCTCCGACCGAAGTTCGACAAGGTCCTTGAAATACTTGACCGTGAACTTGCGGGAAAGGGCGCAGGAAGCTGGCTTAAGCCCAAGGGAGGATATTTTATATCCTTCGAGGCTTGTGAGGGCTGTGCAAAGGATATCGTCGCAAGATGCAAGGAAGCAGGCGTTGTGCTTACCGGCGCGGGTGCTACATATCCTTACGGAAAGGACCCCAAGGACAGCAATATCAGGATCGCTCCCTCATATCCTTCACCCGAAGAACTTGAAAAGGCAGCCGAGATTTTCTGCCTTTGCGTAAAGCTTTCAACCATTGAGAAGCTTCTTGGCAAATAGAGAAAGGCGTTATCATGAGTACATTTGGTTTTATTGGAATGGGAAATATGGGACAGGCTATGATGAAGGGCCTTCTCAAGGTTTATGATGCGGCTCAGATCGCTTTTACGGATGCTTCGGAGGTGGCCAGAGTTAAGGTTTCCGAAGAGACCGGTGTTAAGGCAATGCCCACCAATGTTGAGCTTGCAAACAGTGTTAAATATGTGGTTCTTGCGATCAAGCCCCAGAATTATGATGAGGTTTTGAAACAGATTCGCAATGTGATCACTCCCGATAAAATAATTATTTCCATCGCACCCGGGATCACGATCGAGTCCGTTAGGTCGCACTTTGACGGACATGTGAGGGTGGTAAGATGTATGCCCAATACACCTGCTCTTATCGGCGAGGGTATGACGGGCGTTTCTTACGATAAGAATGAATTTGATCTTGAAGAGACCGATACGATTGCAAGATTTTTTACATCCTTTGGCAGATTCGAGATACTTCCCGAGAAACTTCTTAATACGGTTACCTGTGTAAGCGGAAGTTCTCCGGCATATGTTTACATGTTTATCGAAGCACTTGCGGACAGCGCCGTTAAATACGGAATGAGCCGTAAGGATGCGATTGAATTTGCCGCTATGACCGTTAAGGGCTCGGCAGATATGGTTCTTTCCACAGGAGAGCATCCCGCCGTATTAAAGGACAGAGTATGTTCACCCGCAGGTACCACGATCGCAGGTGTTTCAGCACTTGAGGAAAACGGCTTCAGACATGCGATCATTTCAGCTACGGACAAGTGCTACGAGAAAAGCACTTTACTTAAGTAGGTGCGCTTATGGAAGGAATTAAGAGAACAGGAAGAAATCTTGTATATCAGGGAAGCATCCTTGATATGTACGAAGATACAATGGAATTTGCCGATGGCAAGAGCGCAAAATGGGATTTTATACATCATGAAGGCGCTGCTGCAGTGCTTCCGGTTACATCAACCGGTAAAATCCTTATGGTCAGGCAGTTTCGTAATGCCATCGACCGTGATGCGCTTGAAATCCCCGCAGGTCTTAAGGACAGCGATAGTGAGACAACCTACGAAACCGCAAAGCGCGAGCTTGAAGAAGAGACGGGTTATAAGTCCGACAATATTGAGTATCTTCTGACGGTAATCTCGGCAATCGCTTACTGCGACGAGCACGTGGATGTCTATGTTGCACGTGACCTTGTTAAATCTGAGCAGCACCTTGATGATGGAGAGTATGTCGAAGTGCTTGAATTTGAGCTCGATGATCTTTGCACCATGATCAGAGAAGGCAAACTGATGGACAGTAAGACCGTTGCAGCGATCATGGCATATAAGGTAATGACGCTTGAAAACCAATCCAAATAATTAATCGGTGGGGACAATATGTTAAGTATTATTGATGAATATATAGATATGCTGGCAGCAAGCGGTAAGTCTTCTGCCAATACGCTTTCTGCGTACAAAACAGATATAACGGGAATGGTCAGATTCCTTAATGAAAGAGGGATCGATTCATACGACAGAGTGACTTTTACGGATCTTAACGCTTATGTTCTTGAACTTGAGAAGAACTGCGCAAGCAGTTCCGTTTCCCGTAAAATATCTTCGATCAAATCCTTTTATGATTACCTTTTTGACAAGGGGATCGTAAAAGATAAGCCGGCCAAGATGCTTAAGGCACCGCGCATTACGCGTAAGAAGCCCGATTACATTTCCCAGGGACAGATGGGAAGACTTCTTGACAGTGCGACGGGAGATACACCCAAGCATTACAGGGATAAGGCTATGCTTGAAATCCTGTATGCGACCGGCATTCGTACAACGGAACTTATCTCACTCAAGATGTCCGATATCAATATGGGACAGCAGTATATAACCATTTGTGATAACGGCAACGGCAAAGTTCGTATGGTTCCTTTCGGAACCCAGGCCAAGAAAGCGCTTTCGCAGTATTTTAATTACGGCAGAAACGTGATCGCGGGCGATGATGAAGGATATGTATTTTATAATATTCAGAAGAAGCCGCTTACAAGGCAGGGCGTTTGGAAAATAATCAAAGAATACGGCGATAAGTGTGGTCTTACGGATGTGCTTACACCACAGACCTTCCGCAATTGTTTTGCGATGCATATGCTTGAAAACGGTGCGGACCTTAAGAACGTTCAGGAACTTTTGGGTCATGACAATATATCTACCACGCAGGTTTATGCCAATTATATCAGTAAGCCCGATGCGGTAGTAAGATATGCGGATGTTCATCCGAGAAAGTAGGGTATGGTATGTCAGAGGATGTTAAAAGAAATCGTGATAACAAGAAAGGCAATTTGAGCGCAGGCACAGTGATCATCATTGTTCTTGCCGTAATTCTCGTTGCTCTTTTGGTAGTTTTGTTCCTGCTTATAGGAAAGGGAAGCGGATGCTCCGGTTCTTCAAGCAGCAGTTCTCAGGCAACCACTGCTCCCGTTTCCACAACCAAGGATACCGGAAACAGCGGCAGAGATCAGACAACCGCAATCGAAGGTACTTCCGTCGATATTATTGAAACAAGCGGTGAGGATCAAACCACGGCGACTGAAGATGTTACAACGACCGCAGAAGAGACTACACCTGCAGAAACGGAGACTACTACGGCTTTTTCGGGCGGCACAGGTAAGACCGCCGGCGGTGAGAATATCAATCTTGCCGATTATATTTCAATCGATAACACCTACGTTCCCTATGGCTTCTCCAACACCGACAGGGATTCTCTTAACAGACCTAACGGTTGCAACTGGTATAAGACCAAGTACGGAATGTATGACACACTTTTCCTTGATTATGACAGCAATAAAATATATCTGACCTTCGATGCGGGCTATGAAAACGGCTATACTGCTAAGATCCTTGATACACTCAAGGAAAAAGGAGTTAAAGGTGCGTTTTTTATAACACTTGATTTTGCAACGACTTCACCCGATAACCTTAAAAGAATGATCAATGAAGGACATGTTGTCGGTAACCATACGATCACGCATCCTTCGGAGGGCTTCTCCACATATACTCTTGAGACTCAGTATGATGAGCTTTCAAGACTTCATAACTATGTAAAGGATAATTTCGGATATGAGATGAGATTTTTCAGATATCCTACCGGTGCGTTCAGCGAGCAGAGCCTTTCTCTTGTAGGAGATTTTGGATATACCTCGGTATTCTGGAGTTTCGCTCACAGAGACTGGGTAACAAGCGATCAGCCTGATGTTGCATCAAGCCTTCAGACGATGCTTGATCAGGTTCATCCCGGTGAGATTTTCCTGTTACATGCCGTTTCTTCAACCAATACAGCACTCCTTGGAGATCTTATAGACGGCATTCGTGCAAAGGGCTATGAATTCGGAACGCTTAATGATTTAAAATAACATGCGGGTGCGGCGCGCAGGACACCAAAATATAAGTGGCCCCGAAGAGATAATTCTTCGGAGCCGCTTATATTTTGTGATTTGTGATGTTTGATCTTGGCCCGATGGTGCATCGTTGCTATGCATTTCGGTTCGTTTCGGGTCGGAGTGCGTCAGCACCTCTCGGCGATATCGTAGAGAAGCTTCTCTGAATCTTCCCAGCCAAGGCATGGATCGGTAATTGACTTACCGTAGATGTGCTCACCGATCTTCTGGTTGCCGGGTTCAATATAACTCTCGACCATAACACCTTTGACAAGTTTTTTGATATCGGAGTTCATTTTACGGCTGTGAAGAATATCATCGATAATTCTTATCTGTTCCATATACTGCTTATTGGAGTTGGAGTGGTTGGAATCCACGATAACAGCCGGATATTTGATATCATGCTCGCTGTAGAGGCTGCTTAAAAGAAGGATGTCCTCGTAGTGATAGTTGGGAATGTTCTGACCCTTCTTGTTGGTACTTCCGCGAAGAACGCAGTGGGCAAGTTCGTTGCCGTCGGTATGAACCTCGTAGCCTCTGTAAATAAAGGTGTGAGGGTGCATTGCTGCATGAACGGAATTGAGCATTACATCGAGTCCGCCGCCTGTGGGATTCTTCATTCCTACAGGTACATCCATACCGCTGGAGGTAAGTCTGTGTTGCTGATCCTCAACCGATCTTGCGCCGATCGCAACATATGAAAGTGTATCGTCGCAGTACATCCAGTTCTCGGGATAGAGCATTTCATCGGCGGGAAAGAAACCGGTCTCCCTTATAACATCTACATGGAGCTTTCTTACGGCTCTGATACCGTCCGCAAGATTGGGCTTATCCTCGGGATCGGGCTGATGGAGCATTCCTTTATAACCATCACCTGTTGTACGCGGCTTGTTGGTATATATTCTGGGAATGATAAGGACCTTGTCTTTGATCTTATCTCTGACCTTTGCAAGTCTTGTAACATAGTCAAGTACCGCATCTTCTCTGTCTGCTGAGCAAGGTCCGATTATTGCAAGGAATTTGTTGGACGCACCTACGAAAATATCGCGTACTTCCTTATCAAATGCGGCCTTCTGAGCCTTCTGTTCATCCGTTAAAGGAAATTCGTTCTTGATCTCTTCGGGAGAGGGGAGCTGTTTTAAAAGTGATATACTCATATTTAACCTTCCTGTCTGTGCAAACGGCATATTATGGGACTTTTTGCCGCTCTGCCTGTAAACGAAAATTATTCTAGCACAATATAATATAAAATGCCATAAAAAATAAGTTTACCCGCTTGATAAATTTAATCGCATTTATTCATTAAGCTGTCAAAAATACTGTATTTTACCAAGGCTTTTTGGTATAATGTTACGGTAGCATTTTATGTGCGGCAAATGCAAATCGGGAGGTGTATATATGAGGAGAGTTATCTGGATCATCCTTGACAGTGTCGGTTACGGCGAGATGCCCGATGCCGATGAATTCGGTGATAAAGGTGCAAATACGATCGAGCATACCTGGCAGTATAATAACGGACTTGATATTCCCAATATGATCAAGCTTGGATACGGCAATATATGTGGTAATAAAGTGCTTCCGAAGACGGATAACCCCATGGGCGCTTACGGCAAGGCAGCGGAACAAAGCCGCGGTAAAGATACGACCGTCGGACACTGGGAGATGACGGGCGTTGTGTCGAAGAAGGCTTTTCCCACATATCCGGACGGATTTCCTGGTTATATAATCGATGAATTTATTAAGCAGACGGGTGTGCCGGGCGTACTCGGTAACTGTGTTGCTTCGGGCACCGAGATCATTAAGAAGCTCGGCGGGGAGCATGAGAGTAGCGGCAAACCTATTGTATATACTTCGGCGGACAGCGTTTTTCAGATTGCCGTCAATGTCGATGATTATCCGCTTGCCGATCTCTACCGTATGTGTGAGATCGCAAGAAAGATTCTTACCGGTAAGGACGAGGTGGCAAGAGTTATTGCAAGACCTTTTATCGGTCATAACGGTGAATATACCAGAACCTCCGACAGAAGGGACTATGCGATCCTTCCGCCGGATTACAATCTACTTGAGCGACTTAAGACGGCCGGACTTGATGTTATTGCGGTCGGTAAGATTGAGGATATATTTGCGGGAAGCGGTATCACACAGGCTACACATACCAAGAACAATATGGACGGTATGGATGTAACGCTCCGCTATATGCAGGAGGATAACCACGGACTTATATTTACCAATCTGGTTGAGTTTGATTCTTCCTGGGGACACAGAAGGGACGCTTCTTCATACGGGAAGGGCCTTGAAGAGTTCGATGTAAGGCTCGGTGAGCTTATGAACCTTATGAAAGATGAAGACATCCTTATCATCAATGCCGATCACGGCTGCGATCCTACTTTTAAGGGGACGGACCATACAAGAGAATATATCCCAATTCTTGTATACGGCAGGAACGTCAGAAGCATTGACCTCGGAATCAGAGGTTCCTTTGGCGATATCGGCGAGACGATCGCGGATTATCTTGGATGTGAGAGACTTGCGGACGGGAATTTTAAGAGTTTTGCCGCGGATATCATATCTGATAATGACCGGAGCACCACGATATGACGAGGGCATTGCAACATGATGAGTGACGAGGGCATTGTACTATGAGAATGTATGACATTATTAAATGCAAGAGGGACGGCGGTGAACTTAGCCGGGAGGAAATAGAATTTTTTGTAAACGGCTTTACAAGGGGCAGTATTCCGGATTATCAGGCTTCTGCGATGGCTATGGCAATATTCCTTAAAGGAATGAGCGAACGCGAGATTGCCGACCTTACGCTTACAATGGCCCACAGCGGTGATGTTATGGACCTGAGCAGGATCAATGGCTTCAAGGTAGACAAACATTCGACCGGCGGCGTCGGAGACAAGACTACGATTGTTGTCGGTGCGATAGTTGCAGCGTGCGGTATCCCTGTTGCCAAAATGAGCGGAAGGGGTCTCGGACATACCGGAGGAACCATCGACAAGCTCGAGAGCTTCCCGAACTTTAGGACTTCGCTTACGGAAGAAGAATTCTACGACAATGTTAATAAAATAGGCTTTGCGATTGCCGGACAGACCGGTAATCTTGCGCCTGCGGACAAGAAACTTTATGCTCTCAGGGATGTAACCGCAACGGTTGAAAGCATTCCGCTTATTGCGAGTTCGATCATGAGCAAGAAGATCGCGGCCGGCGCGGACGCAATAGTACTCGATGTTAAATGCGGTGACGGCGCTTTTATGAAGGATATTGACAGTGCAAGGGCTCTTGCAAAGGAAATGGTTGCGATAGGTAGTAATGTCGGCAAGAAGACAGTCGCGATCATCAGCGATATGGAGCAGCCGCTGGGCTTTAATATCGGCAACTCGCTCGAAGTGATCGAAGCAATAGAGACTTTAAAGGGCAGAGGACCGGCCGATCTTGTCAAAGTATCGCTTACTCTTGCAACATATATGCTTATTCTTGCAGGTAAGGCTAAGGATGAGTCCGAAGCCATGCAGATCCTCAATGATGCGATCGGCTCCGGTCGAGCGCTTGATATCCTGCGTAAAATGGTCGCTGCACAGGGTGGTGATGCAAGAGCGGTTGACGATTACAGTATTTTACCGGGAGCAAAGCTGTCCGGAGAGTGCAAGGCCGTTGAATCCGGATATGTGAGCCGGATCGCATGCGAGGAAACGGGCGAATGCTGCGTTGTACTCGGAGCCGGAAGAGAGACCAAGGAATCCGAGATCGATCTGGGCGTAGGAATTGTTCTGTCAAAGAAGGTCGGAGATAGAGTAAATGCCGGCGATGTGCTTGCAACGCTTTACGCAAACGACGAGAAGAGGCTTGATGAAGCCGTTAAGAGATTTGAATGTGTGTATCATATCGGTCCAAAAGCACCCGAAAGGCCTGTTCTTATCAAGGATATAATCAGGTAAACGATCTAATGATCAAGTATAAGATCTTAATTTAGAATAAATATTTTATGGGAGTATGAGAATATGAAAAAAATATGGGCTTTATTAACAACGGTTATGGTAATGCTTATGGGACTTTTCTTACTACAAAACTCAGTAGGAACACTTGAGATAAATGAGTTACATGATGCAATAACTAATTATACTGGAGACAAAGGCATAATTTGGGCTTCTGCACTTTGCTTATTGTTTGGTTTTGGTGCGAAAGCTGGTATGTTCCCAGTTCATATTTGGCTTCCAAAAGCTCACCCTGTAGCACCAGCACCAGCATCAGCACTTCTTTCTGGTATACTTACTAAGTCAGGTGTATATGGCATTTTAGTTATTACATCAAGAATATTTTTACATGATGC
>CAKZZH010000090.1 GCA_937885345.1 uncultured Lachnospiraceae bacterium
GCGGTACGCGAGCTGGGTTCAGAACGTCGTGAGACAGTTCGGTCCCTATCCGGCGTGGGCGTAGGATATTTGAGAGGAGCTGCCCTTAGTACGAGAGGACCGGGGTGGACTGACCTCTGGTGCAGCTGTTGTATTACCAAGTGCATGGCAGCGTAGCCAAGTCGGGACGGGATAAACGCTGAAGGCATCTAAGCGTGAAGCCCCCCTCAAGATGAGATATCCCTTCGAAAGAAGTAAGACCCCTTGAAGACGACGAGGTAGATAGGTCAGAGGTGTAAGTGCGGTAACGCATTAAGCTGACTGATACTAATAGGTCGAGGGCTTGATTTGGATAGAGATGTTGATACGATTTTACATGTGCGGTTTTGAAGGAACAATAAACATTCTTCCTAAACATGAGAGAATGCAAGAAATTGCTATTCTCTCTTTTTTTTTATAATTATATATGGTATAATAGTCCTAGTTAATCTGTATTAACAGATATTACACGGAGGTGTCATATGGAAACTAATATTTTACTTGAGAACGGAACTAACGAGCTTGAAGTACTTGAATTTATGGTAGGTAATAACTCATATGGTATTAATGTTGCAAAGGTCAAGGAGATAGTTCCCTACGCTAAAATTACTCCAGTTCCCAATTCGCATCCTTCTGTTGAAGGTATTTTTATGCCCAGAGATAAAATGATCACAGTCGTTGATCTTGCCGATGTTATCAAGGCTCCTGAGTCTGAGAACGTTAATAATGATATGCTTATAATCACGAATTTTAATCAGCTCAGCGTTGCATTCCATGTACACAAAGTGCTTGGTATCCACAGAGTTTCGTGGGCTGATATCATTACACCCGATGCAACCGTAAGTTCCGCAGAGAATGGCATTGCAACAGGTATCGTCAAGCTTAATAACAAGCTTATTGTCATTCTTGATTTTGAGAGGATCGTCAGCGAAATCGCGCCCGCAACCGGACTTAAGGTTGATGAAGTCGAGAAATTTGCAAGCAGGGAGCGCAATACACTTCCGATATATATTGCCGAGGATTCTCAGCTTCTTATGAAGCTCATTTCCGAGTCGATCAAGAAGTCGGGATATAACAATCTCAACCTTTCCATGAATGGCAAGGATTGTTGGGACAAGCTTGAAGAACTTGCCAAGGGTGCCGATTCCAACACAATTCTTGACAAAGTAAGATGTGTAATTACCGATATCGAGATGCCTCTTATGGACGGCCACAGACTTACCAAGCTTATTAAGTCACATCCTGTTCTTAAGAGCGTACCTGTAGTTATTTTCTCATCTCTCATCAGTGAGGAGATGCGTCGTAAGGGTGAGCAGCTCGGTGCGGATGTTCAGTTGTCCAAGCCCGAGATCGGACTTCTTGTTGAGGAGCTTGATAAGCTTCTCGATGTAAAATAATCCAACGGAGAACTACAATGTCAAATACTTCCGAAGAAGATTATCTCAATCAACTTCTCAATTCGGTTAATGATGCTGATTCAGAACCGGCCGACGAGCATATCGTAAGGCCGGTTGTTGATGTGCCTGAAGAATCCGGTAAAGTACTTATCAGCGATCTTGATGATCCGGATGCGGATTCCGCTCTTTTAAGCCAGATGTTAATGGCAGATAACGGAATTATCGATGAACCGGACACTTCCGGCGGTGATTCCGAGGAAGAAGAGAGTCTCACGCTTGCCAATGAGGATAACTCTTTTGTCGATGATGTTGAAGATACACTTGAGATACCAACAGGTACTGAAGAAAATATTATCGATGATGCCGGCAAGAATATCGATGATATTCCCGAGAATGAGGACATGGACTTTCTTCAGTCCATGCTTTTCGGTGAGGATGATTCGAGTGATTTGGATGATTCGGATGATTCGAGTGATTTAGTTGAGCCGGACGATGCGGGAGAAGTGAATGAAGCCGATACAAGCAGTGTCGGTTCATTCAATTATGAATTCGAAGATGATCCTCAAAGCGGTGAAGACGGAGGAGATGTTGATAACGAGTTATTATCGAGCCTTCAGGAGATCGTTGATGATACCGAAGCTTCGAATATGGGAGATGCAATCGGAGATGACATATCTGATGGCGCGATAGGTGCTGATGAAACAGGAGGCGTAGACGGAGCAGACAGCGCCGACGGTGATGCGGATGATGATATAAGCATCGAGGATTTAATTGCCAATGAAATCGGTGATCAAGGTGGAAAACCTTTTGTGCTCGACGATTCACTCAGAGATCTTCTAGGTGAAAGCGGAGGAGACGGAATAGATTTTATATCGCATGATGAAACGGCCAAGAGCGAAGATAACTCTGAAGCCTTCAATGACGAACTTGCGGATATTCTTGCACTTGATGACAGCGAGTCTCTTGATGATATTCCCGAAGAGAGCACAGGTTCTATTTCCGAAGAAGAAATGGATTTGCTTGGCGAGATAGAATCGAACCATGATGCGGATAAAGCTGCAGAGGCAGAGGCTGCAGCCAAGGAAGAGAAAGAGAAGAAAAAGAAAGAGAAAAAGGAAAAGAAGAAAAAGAAGAAGGACAAGAAGGGGGAGGCTTTGGGAGAAGTGCTTGAGGATGAGCCCGGCCCTAAGGGTATACTTGGTTTCTTCAAAAGATTCTTTACCGAGGATGACGAGGAAGACAGTGAAGTTAAGAAAGCTGCAGATGAGAATCAGCAGCTGATAGATGAACTTTATGAAGGCAAGGAATCCCTTGACGGTGAAGGCGTTGACGACGGCAAGGGTAAGAAGGGCAAGAAAGAGAAGAAGCCCAAAGAAAAGAAAGAAAAGAAAGTAAAAGAAAAGAAACCGAAGAAGGAAAAGCCGCCGAAGGAAGAAGACAATTCTCCCAAAATAAAGCTTACCGGTATTGGTGTCTTCCTGCTTATCGGAATACTTCTTATAGTCGGGGCGACGGTCGGAGGTAATATTTTCAACAAACAGACCGCACTCAGCCAGTCCAGGGCGGCTTATGCAGATGGGGATTACACTTCCGCTTACAGCCGTATTACAGGCCTTAAGCTTTCGGGCGATGACCTTAAGTATTATAACGGGCTGAAATGCATTATGCGTGTTCAGGAGGGAATCGTTTCATACAAGAATTATATGAAACCTTCCAATTACGATGTGATCAAAGCACTTGACTCCCTTATTATTGCGGTCGCACTTAAGAATACATATTCCGCCGAAGCCGACCAGTACGGCGTTACGGAAAAGGTTGATGTGGTATATCGGAATGTACTTTATATTCTGAGTCAGTACGGGATCGACGAGGAAACGGCACTCGAGCTTAATGAGATGAACAGTCGTAAAGCCTATGAGAAAGCTCTTGCGGAGTATGGAGGAGTTACAGTTGATAGCGATAATTGATTATGATGCCGGCAATATAAGGAGCGTTGAGAAGGCCCTTGATTTCATTGGGGCTGAGCCCGTGCTTACAAGGGACGAAGATGTCATCCGCAGCGCCGATAAAATAATCCTACCCGGTGTCGGCGCCTTTGGCGATGCAATGAGAAGGCTCAACGAATACAAACTTACGAATGTTATCAAAGACGTTATAGCGCAGGGAAAGCCTTTTATGGGGATTTGCCTCGGACTTCAGCTTCTCTTCGAAGAGAGTGAGGAAACGCCCGGCGTTAAGGGACTTGGCATCCTTCCCGGAAGGATTGTAAGATTCCCCGATAACACATCCGATAAAATACCCCAGATAGGCTGGAACTCTCTTAAGATCAATCCTGACAGCAGGTTGTTTAAGGGAATCACTGACGGATCGTATGTATATTTTGTGCATTCTTTTTACCTTAAAGCAGGTGATGAGAGCATAGTTGCCGCAACCACTGAGTATGCCGGTGTTACGGTGCATGCGGCGGTTGAAAGGGACAATGTGTTTGCCTGTCAGTTCCATCCGGAAAAGAGCAGCGATGTAGGGCTTGCTATACTAAGGAATTTTGCACTATAGTGGAGAATAAGAAATGTATACGAAAAGAATCATTCCGTGCCTTGACTGCAATAATGGAAGAGTGGTTAAAGGCACGAATTTTGTTAATCTGAGAGATGCAGGCGACCCGGTAGAGGTTGCAACGGCTTATGATAAGCAGGGCGCGGACGAGGTGGTTTTTCTTGATATCACAGCGACGAGTGACGGACGTAATACGACGGTGGAACTTGTGCGAAAGGTCGCAGAGAAACTCTTTATACCTTTTACCGTAGGCGGCGGGATCAGAAGCGTTGATGACTTCAGGCTGCTCCTTCGGGAGGGCGCCGATAAAGTATCTGTCAATTCAGCGGCACTTATGAATCCGTCTCTTATCAGTGATGCAGCCGACAAATTCGGCAGTCAGTGTGTTGTCGTTGCGATCGACGCAAAGAGGCGCGAGGACGGAAGCGGCTGGGATGCCTATAAGGCCGGCGGAAGGATAAACACGGGGATCGATGCGGTTGAGTGGGCGATCAAAGCATATAAGCTTGGTGCGGGCGAAATCCTTCTTACCAGTATGGATAAGGACGGAACCAAGTCAGGTTATGATATCGAGCTTACAAGGATCATATCTGATAATGTCGGTATCCCCGTTATTGCCTCAGGCGGCGCAGGAACGATGGAACATTTTGCCGATGCTTTTAAGGAAGGGCATGCAGAGGCTGCACTTGCGGCATCGCTTTTTCATTACAAAGAGATCGAGATATCAGAGCTTAAGAAATATCTTGCAGAGCGCGATATTCCTGTGAGGATTTAATGATGGAAAATACTGATTGGATCGATTATTTCAGGCCTGAGTTTAAGAAGGATTATTATCTTAATCTGTGTGAGTTCCTTAAGGGTGAATTTGAAAGTTACACGATTTATCCTCCCAAAGACCGGGTCTTTACGGCATTTAATCTGACGCCGCTTTCCAAAGTCAAAATACTCCTTCTAGGACAGGACCCTTATCATAATGAGCACCAGGCGCAGGGGCTTTCTTTTTCGGTTGCTTCGGGTCAGGAGATCCCACCTTCACTTGTAAATATTTATAAAGAACTTCATGACGATTTGGGGTGCTATATTCCGAATAACGGGAATCTTCGTAAATGGGCAGAGCAGGGAGTTCTTCTGCTTAACACCGTACTTACTGTTCGTGCTCATGAACCCAATTCTCATGCGGGGCATGGATGGGAAACTTTTACCGATTATGTTATAAGGCTTCTTAACGAACAGGACAGGCCGATCGTTTACCTTCTTTGGGGAAGACCTGCAGGGGAGAAGGCAAAGCTTCTTAATAATCCGCATCACCTTATCCTCAAGGCACCGCACCCCAGCCCGTTATCGGCATACAGAGGCTTTTTCGGGTGCAGGCATTTCAGTAAAGCTAATGAATTCCTTGTTTCAAACGGTGAGGAGCCGATCGATTGGCAGATTGATGATCTGTAGATGATCTGTAACAGTTCAGCCTATTGCGCAGATCGTTTTAATGTGGTATATTTATAACATGGTTTAGTATTATATTATTCACTTTAAAGTGCTCCCCTTGTCAAGGACATTTTTGATTTAGTTAGGGTTAAAACTGT
>CAKZZH010000091.1 GCA_937885345.1 uncultured Lachnospiraceae bacterium
GGGATGTGATGCCGACCTAACCAAAAGCCGTGTCCATTATCTGGGGTATAGTTTAGACCATCAAAGGAGATGGTACATTGACTTCTATGTTTGATAAACAGGATGTTGAAAGTGTAGATCAAACATACAGCATCCGTGTTTCCGGTAATCTTTTTATCGAGAAGGAAGCTGAGGTTGTTGCCAATGTAAGTCAAAGCAATAGTCATGAGAACGTGGGCGTATACACCAAAGGTGGAAAAATTACCGTTAATGGCACGCTGGAAATAAAAGGCGAACAGGAAATAGGTATTTGTATGGATGCCGGAAATGGGCAGATGACTGTCACTGGCACGCTGATCGCAAGCGGTGCTGATAGGGCATTTTCAATACATTTTAATGAATCATTTCAATACACCGTCCCGGAAGGTTATACAGTAACGGAGTCTGGTAATGTCGACGGTACTGATGCAACCCCGGTTTCCGTCGGCAACAATACCTCTGCAAGTGCCAAGTATGTTAAGATTATGCCGACACCGAAAGAACCCGTTTCCTACATGGCGTGGGATGGAACCGAGGAGAAACTGGTAGAGAAGACCGGCGACGATGCATGTAAGGAATATGAGGTAGTTACCGCAGATACCACCACCTTTGAGAATGGCAAGTGGTATGTGGTGAGCAACAGTGTGACCGTCAGCAGCCGCATTACTGTTACCGGTACGGCGAACCTGATCCTCTGCGACGGCGCAACACTGACCGCCAGCAAAGGTATTACGGTTAACAGCGGAAACACCATTAACATCTACGCGCAAATCGGAGGAACAGGCGAACTCAACGCCGGCAGTGATACTAATGTGGCAAGCATTGGCGGCGGGGAGCGCGGTGCAAGCAGCGGAACCGTGAATATTCATGGTGGTAAAATTACTGCGACAGGTGGAAGTAGTGCTTCAGGTATCGGAGGTGCGCTGGAAGGCGGCAATGGTGAAGTCAACATCTACAGTGGTGAAGTCACTGCACGAGGACAAAACTATGCAGCAGGTATCGGCGGATACACAGGTAAAAGTGGCGGAACTGTAAACATTTATGGTGGTACCGTAAATGCAAGTGGCAGCCAATATGGTACAACAGGTATCGGCATCGGAGGAATTAAACCAGGAAGCTGTGTTGTGCACATTTATGGCGGTGAAGTTACAGCCACCAGCGAGAAAGCGGCAGCAGGTATGCAAGGCACGATAACCATTGACGGCGGCACAGTTACGGCAAATGGAGGTGGTGTCAGTGATACGATTGACTGCTATAGCGGAGAAACATATTCGAGTAATGGAATCAACGGCACGGTGACCGTTAACGGTGGCACGGTCACGGCATTCGGAGGAAATGTTACATTTACAGGTGGTTATGCTGGTGCTATAGAAAGCTATGGTGGAACTACCTATGCGTGTAGTGGAATCAATGGCACGGTGGCCATAAGCGGCGGCACTGTCACAGCAACCGGAGGAAATGTTACAGGTGATATAAATAACTATGGTGGGACTATCTACGCGTGTAATGGAGTCAACGGCACAGTGACCATAAGTGGCGGTATGGTCACGGCAACAGGAGGCAGTCATACAGGTAATTCTAGCGGAACATCAGTAAAAGAGAAAGGGTTTGGCGGCAGCCTGACCATCGGTGACAGCATGAAGGTCTTTGGCGGCGATAACGCTGATCCCACCACGGAAATTGAAAAGAGTAATGACGACTACGCAAGATTCAAGTATATGCTTGTGAAGCCGGGACACGTCCACAGCTTCACTTATGAGGCCAACGATGCGACCATCAAGGCGACTTGTTCTCAAAATGACTGCACACTGAATGACGGACAGGGTAATCATACTGCGATCCTGACCATTGGAGCGCCTACGCTGGACACTTACGGTCAGACCGGCGCGGGCATCAGTGCCGAGGCAACAATCACCGATGCGGACAACATCAAGGGCACCGCGACTGTCGTATATAAGAAGGGTGACGAAACGTTGGCTTCTGCTCCAACTGACGCAGGAACCTATACTGCCAGCATCACGCTGGGTACGGCCACGGCAAGTGTGGAATATACCATCGCCCAGAAGGAAGTCACGGTTTCCGGCATCACAGCCAGCGACAAGATCTACGCTGGAAACACGGATGCGACACTGGTAACTACAGCGGCTGCCTTCACCGGAAAGCTGGACGGCGATACCCTGACCGTATCGGCAACGGGCGCATTTGACAATGCAAATGTGGGTGAAAACAAAACGGTAACGATCAGCAATCTCACGCTTGACGGAACCAGTAAGGACAACTATGTGCTCGCGGCTACAGGTCAGCAGACAACCACAACCGCAAAGATCACAGCCAGGGAAATTGGCCTGATATGGAGCAACACTGAACTGGCCTATACCGGTGAAGCGCAAAAGCCGACGGCTACGGCAACAGGCGTGGTGGAAGGAGATACCTGCACTGTCATCGTCTCTGGTGAGCAGACGAATATCGGCGATAATTATACAGCTACGGCAGAGTCTCTGAGCAACAGCAATTACAAGCTGCCTGAGAATAAGACCACAACATTTAAGATCGTCAAAGGGAATGCTGTAGCAGCTACAGTCACTGCGAACAACCGCACCTACGATGGAACGGAGAAGCCACTTGTTACTTTGACCGGCACAGTCACCGGCGGCACAATGCAGTACGCTCTTGGCGATGCAAACGAAGCAACACAACCTTATACCACATCCATCCCAACCGCAACCGATGCCGGAATCTATTATGTCTGGTATAAAGTAGTTGGCGATAGTAATCATTTGGATAGTGATGCAGGTTATGTTACTGTCACTATTGCTACTGCAGACTCATCAGATAGTGGAAGTGACAGTTCGTCAAGCGGTTCTTCTGATGATACGAATACAAACACAGATACAAGTGCAAAGGTTCCATATGATGATGTTGCTATCAGCATAGGCTCTGTAAATGATATTACAGGTACAGCTGCAGCAACGGCAGAAAGCAATCCTTTTGAAACAAAGATTATAAATAATAGTGATGAAGAACTAAAAACACTTTTCTCTCTTTTAGATACGGATGTGGCACAGGGCGTAAATGTATGGCTGGATATTCAGGATATGAGTGATTCAGTACCACAGACAGATAAGACCTTAATCCAAAATACTTCCGGTGATTATACAGTTGGGCTTTATCTTGATATTAACCTGTTTAAGAAAGTTGGAAATAACGATGCAACAAAAGTGACCGAGACCAACGGTAAAGTAAAAGTAAGCATCGTTATTCCTGAAAGTTTGTGGAAGAGTGGAAGGACATTTGAAGTCATTCGTGTACATGATGGGGTAGCTACAGCTATCGCAGGCACTTACGATGAAAATACACATGTATTCACATTTGAAACAGATAAGTTTTCAACATATGCTTTAGCATACAAAGATTCGGCTTCATCAAGTGATAGCGGCACAACTTCAGACAGCAGTTCTTCTTCAGACAGCAGTTCTTCTTCAGACAGTGGGTCATCCAACAGTAGCAATAGCACACAGGCTACTGCACCAAATACCGGAGATCCAAATGACATCAGAGTATGGTATCTGCTTCTTATAGCTTCTCTTGGCGGACTTGGATTTCTTGGTTATTCCAAGAAGAAAAAAGTAAATGACTAAAACAAAAAAACAATGGTAATCACCCAAATGGCTGTGCCTTGAAACGGCATGGCCATTTGTTTTATGGAGATATTTATACTATATGGAAATATATGGAATAAAATGGTATTATATTGGAAATTAATATTTTATGACGGAGTTCAAGGAGGCCAAAATGGGAAAAAAGCTTATTGTGGTTGTTGATATGCAGAATGATTTTATAGATGGAGTGCTGGGCTCTGCGCAGGCCGTTAAAATAGTCGAAAACTGCAGAAAGAAGATTGTCAAAGCCCGCGAGAACGGTGATATCGTCATTTTTACAAGGGACACTCATGGACAGGATTATATGGAAAGCGAGGAAGGTAAGAATCTTCCCGTTCCTCATTGTATAAAAGGAAGCGCCGGTTGGGAGATTTCAGGTGCGCTTTCCGATTTGACCGAGGGTGCTGCGATCATAGATAAAATAACCTTCGGAAGTAACAAGCTTGGTGAGATGGCAGCAGACATATGTAGGGAAAGTAATATCGAAGCGATCGAGTTATTCGGGCTTTGTACGGATATATGCGTCATCAGTAATGCGCTTATGGTAAAGGCATTTTGCCCGAATATTCCTATATTTGTCGATGCTGCGTGCAGCGCCGGAGTAACTCCCGAAAGCCATGACATAGCGCTCAGCGCAATGGAAAGCTGCCAGATTCATATAACCGGAAAGGGTGAGGAGCCTTGGAGGTAAGAAAAGCAGATATGCTTATGAGCACAAAAGTCGGCGCGCGGATCGCTTTGCCCGGAGGCGCGCGGATCGCTTTGTTCGGAGGCACCTTTGATCCGCTTCATATGGGGCATATTGAACTTATACAAAATGTTTATGATGAGCTTCTGCCTGACCGTTTTATCGTTATTCCGTCCGGTTGCTCTTATATGAAGGAGAGTATGGGAAGAGAAATCACTCCCGCCCCCCACAGACTTAAGATGCTTGAAGCCGGCTTTGCGGGTCTTGACCTACCGATTGAGATCTCAAGCGTTGAGATTGGCAGGGAAGGACCGAGTTATTCGATCGATACGGTTAAATATTTTATATCCGAAATGCAAAGCGGTGCGATCTTACCGGGCGATATATATTTCCTTTGCGGAAGCGATGTACTTTTCGGTATTGATAAATGGCACCGTGCGGACGAACTTCTCGGTATGATCATCCTGACGGTGATACCCAGAGGAACGGATGATATAAGCGAAATTCACAGAAGGAAAGCATATCTCGAAGAAAAGTTCGCCGCAAGGATCATTATATCGAACTTTAGAGGAAGAGATATTTCATCAAGTTACATCAGGGATGATATTCTCGGATGCGGGGAGCTGATCCCGGCAGGAACGTATGAATATATCATTAAGAATCACCTGTACGGGCTTTGATTTGATTAAGATATAGATTTTTTGCGAACACAGGAGGTCAGAATGGAACGTATAATCAACAGTCTTCTTGAAACGGATCTTTATAAATTCTCAATGGGTCAGGCTATATACCACCAGTTTCCGAGTTATACAACAACCTGGACATTCAAGTGCAGAAATGAGGATGTGCATTTTACGTCGGAGATGGTGGATGAAATAAAGCGCCAGATCAGGTTCTACTGTGAACTTAGTTTTACCGAAGAGGAACTGGCTTATCTTGAGAATATAACATGGCTTCAGCGCTCGTATGTGGATTTTCTGAGGCTCTGGCACCCAAGGTTTGAGGACTTTGAGATAGGATGCGATGCCGCTTGCGGCCTTACGATCGAGGCCAAAGGAACCTGGCTTAATACGTCTATGTATGAGATCCCTACTCTTGCGATTGTTAACGGTGTATATTTCCGTATGGGATTTGACTATGACAGCCTTCTTGCAAGTTTTAAGGAAAGACTTGCCGACAAGATCAGGAAGCTTGAAGACGGCACCTGGCAAATAGGCGCATTCTCGGAATTCGGTATCAGGCGCAGGCTTTCCGCAGAAGCCCAGGAACTGGCCGTTTCGGAGCTTTGTAGAGCAAGGCTTGACGGCTCTGTATTTGTGGGTACTTCCAATGTTTATCTTGCCAAAAAGTTCGGTATCAAACCGGTCGGGACCATGGCACATGAATGGATCATGTGCGTAGGACAGGGCAATCACAAGCACAATCCGGCATATTCCAACTGGTATGCGCTTGACGCATGGGTTAAGGAGTACGGCGTACTTAACGGAACTGCTCTTACGGATGCCATTACAACCGATTGCTTCCTAAGGGATTTTCAGCTTACTTATGCAACTCTTTTCTCCGGTGTAAGACAGGACAGCGGAGACCCGATCAAGTGGGGAGAAAAGATGATCGCTCATTATGAAAAACTTGGAATAGATGCCCGTACCAAAACTCTTTTCTTCTCAGATTCTCTTGATTTTGAGAAAGCGCACAGAATATACGCGCATTTTAATACGAGAGCCCAAGTGGCTTTCGGCATAGGAACTTATGTGGCAAACGACACCGATGTTCCGGCTCTCAATATCGTAATGAAAACAACCGAATGCAACGGACAGGATGTGGCCAAGATTTCCGACTCGGAGGGTAAGGGAATGTGCAAGAACCCCGGCTATGTGGAGTATTTGAAGCGCTGCATCGACTGGCGTATGAATAATGAGTAAGGGATTGCGATCCTGAATGACATTCTGAGATTTATTGTCGGGTATCTTACCCGGGGTGAAAGGAAGTCCAATGCTTAAAAATGTTGAAAAAACAGTCGAAGAACTGATTAAATGGATACAGGAATATTTTGAGTTAAACGGAAAGGGATGCAGCGCGGTTCTCGGTATATCGGGCGGAAAGGATTCGTGTGTGACGGCCGCCCTTCTTGCGCGCGCGCTCGGAAAAGACAGAGTCGTCGGTGTTATGATGCCGGACGGAGTCCAGCCTGATATTTCGGATTCCGAGGCTGTTGTAAATCTGCTTGGCATCAGACATATGACCGTAAATATCGGCAATACGACGCGCGCACTGAAGGATGCTCTTTCGGATGCAGGCTCTGAGATTACAAGGGATGTCGGAATAAATATTCCTCCAAGAGTGAGAATGACAACACTTTACGCTGTGGCGCAAGGCCTTGAAAACGGCGGAAGGGTTATCAATACCTGCAACAGATCCGAGGATTATATAGGCTACAGCACCAAATTCGGCGATTCCGCGGGGGATATGTCCGTACTTGCCGGCTTTACGGTTGAAGAAGTGCTGCAGATAGGCGACTGTCTCGGACTTCCCGCAAACCTCGTTCATAAGAAGCCTTCGGACGGTCTTAGCGGAATGAGCGACGAGGATAAAATAGGATTCACTTATGCTCTCCTCGATAAATATATTTCAACGGGCATCTGCGAAGACGAGCGGATCAAGTCTAAAATAGACAGGATGCATGCGCTTAATCTTCATAAGCTTGAGCTTATGCCGCATTTTACACCGTAAGATCTTAAAAGATGCGGCAGTGCGGGCGCGTGTCATCGTTTCATAAGAGTAAGGTTTTTCTTTACCGTAAGGTATCTTTTTCATATAATGAAACAGAAGAATATAACTGTTTTATACGGAGGCAGATCTTGAGAATTGTGGCGGTTATTCCGGCAAGAGCCGGGTCGAGAGGAATTCCAAATAAGAATATCAGAATAGTCGGTGAACATCCCTTAATCTACTATGCGATCAAAAACGCTCTGGATTCCGAATTGATAACGGATGTGATCGTATCAACCGATTCTCCTGAGGTACGCATTATCGCAAAGCAAATGGGTGTTGAGGTTCATGAAAGAGATGAGTCTCTCTGTGGTGACGCGGTCACGCTTGACGCGGTAATTTATGATGCCGTTCCGAAGGATATCGATTGGGATTATGTAGTAACTATGCAACCGACTTCACCGACTCTTCGTGTCAGCACGCTTGATTCGGCTATAAAATATTCTATCGACAATGACTATGATACCGTAATTTCTGCAATAAATGCCCCTCATCTCACATGGGGCGTAAAGGAAGGTAAAAAGGTTCCCAATTATACCGAAAGACTTAACAGGCAATATTTACCGCCATGTTATTATGAGACGGGCGCGTTTGTTATCTCCAAGGCATCGATTGTTACACCGAAGACGAGAATCGGTGAAAAGGTTGATGTATATGAAGTACCTGAGGATGAATCACAGGATGTGGATACCTTTGACGATCTGCGCTGCGTAGCTGCTGCGCTCTCCGGGCAAAAGGTTGCAATATATGTTAACGGCAATAACGGAAGGGGCATGGGTCACATATATCGAGCACTTGAGGTGGCGGATGAATTTTACGTAAAGCCCGATATTTACTATGACATCAACCAGACAGATGTTAAGGTTTTTGGAAATACCAAGCATACGCTTATACCCGTAAACGGTATAGCAGAGCTGTATCAGATATGTAAAGAGAAACAGTATACTGTTTTTATAAATGATATCTTATCGACTTCGATTGATTATATGATCGGTCTCAGATCAGTTATGCCAAGTGCCAAGATAGTTAATTTTGAAGATGACGGAGAGGGTGCTGTCAAAGCGGATGTGGTATTTAACGCACTCTTTAACGAAGAGCTTATGCCGAATATTAAGGCCGGTGAAAAATACTATATCAGCGCCAAAACCTTTATGTTTTATGAGCCGATTCACATCAAAGACAAAGTCGAAAGGGTATTTATATCTTTTGGCGGAGCGGATCCGCAGAATTATTCTGACAGGTTATTGCGGATAATAACCCGTCCCGAATACAGTATGTATTCATTCGTTGTCGTACTCGGACGATCTAAGAACAATGTTGATGAATTGCTTGAATATAACAAGTACGACAATATAGAAGTGTTGTATGATGTCGCAAATATGCCGGAACTGATGTCAAGCTGCGATGTCGGAGTGACGTCCCGAGGAAGAACGGGATATGAGCTCGCGATCCTCGGAATCCCTTCGATCGCAATGGCTCAGAACAGACGTGAAGAAAAGCATGGTTTCGTCAGCAATGAAAACGGATTCTCATACATCGGTCTTAATCCTGCGGATGAAGTCATAGAATCCAATCTTCAAATGTATCTGCATATGAGTAAGGAGAGCAGACAGAGGTTTCAGGATCTGCTTCTCAGCCACGATCTTCGTGACGGTCGTAAGAGAGTTATGAATATCATCAATTCTTTATAACAGCATTCATAGATTCAGAGACGGAGGAAAGAAATGAGAGATACCAAGCCATATATAATAGCCGAAATCGGTGTGAATTATTACGATACGGCCAAAGCTTTGAATATAAGCCCTATGGAAGCGGCCAAAATGTATATTAAAGCGGCTGCCGAGGCAGGAGTTGATTGCGCCAAATTTCAGTCATATAAGGCAGGCACCATCGTTTCCAAGAATTCTCCTGCTTACTGGGATACAACTAAGGAACCTACCAAGACGCAGTATGAATTGTTTTTAAAACATGATGGATTTGGTGAAGAGGAATACAGAGAGCTGGCTGATTATGCGCACAGTATGGGGATCGATTATACATCAACTCCCTTTGATTATGCCTCTGCCGATTATCTTGAGAACATGGTCGATTTTTATAAGATCAGTTCCTCGGATCTTTCCAATCTGCCGTTTATCCGCCATATTGCATCCAAGAAAAAAACGGTGATCATTTCTGTGGGCGCTTCGTATCTTTCGGAGGTTGACGAAGCTATCAGAGCACTTAAGGAATCAGGCTGTGAAGATATCACCATCCTTCACTGCGTGCTTTCATATCCTACGGATCCTTCCAATGCCAATCTTAAAATAATTGAGACGCTTAAGAAAACTTTCCCCGATATTAAGGTAGGATATAGCGATCATGTTGCACCCGATGATACAATGATGACGCTTGCAACGGCGTATCTTATGGGAGCAGAGGTGATTGAAAAGCATTTTACACTGGACAAGACATTGCCCGGAAACGATCATTATCACGCCGGTGATCCCGATGATTTTGCGAAGGCGATCGCCAATTTTAGATGGATAGATAAAGTGCTGGGATGCGGAGACAAAACCGTTCTTGATTGTGAGATGGTTCCGAGACGTGAGGCAAGAAGGTCGCTGGTTCTTACAAGATCCATGAAAGAGGGAGAGGTTATCACCAAGGATGACATTATGCCCAAACGCCCCGGAACAGGTATTTCACCCGAATTTACAGATATCGTAATCGGGAGAAGTGTACGTAGGGATTTGGAAGAAGACACGATCCTTACCTGGGAAATGATATGAAGGTAATAACTGATCATAAATAAAGGAAAACGCGAAATGAGTTGTTTATATTTTATAAGGCATGGCGAAGATGACCAATGATGAGTATGCTTCTTTCGGCGTAAGAAATGCAAGCGTGAACAGATATGATTTTTAGTACTTTGGAGGTTTTATGATGAAGAAAATAACCGGTTTGATAAGCACGACAGTATTAATGTTCGTACTTGTTTCGACCATGATACCGGGTGTTTCGGTTAAAGCGGAGGATCTGTATTTTACGGTTCAACCGCAAAGCGTTACGGCATACACCGATGAATTCACGCTTACATGGGAAACGGCTTCTACGACTACTACGGCTGAAGTGTCCGGCAGTGATTTCGGATCTTATGAACTTGGATATACCGAGGTTGATACGCTTCCGATTACAGTTACGAATACCGGAGACAATGATCTCACAAACTGGTATATCAAACTGGAAAGTGATGAATGTTTTGAACTTATAACAGACGGTGAACCTGCAGATCTTGCACCCGGTGAAAGCAATACTACCACATACAGCATCAAACCTAAGACAGGATTCGGCGTGGAAACTTATTCGGTTTATTATGTTCTGCATTCCTCCAATCTTGAAACCGGAGTTGTTGGTCAGGTTTTATTTGCGGTGACTGAGAACGGGGCTGAACTTACATACGAGATGTCCGTAAATGATGTTGATTTCGGAACACTTGAGTATGATTACAAAACCTCTGAACATAAATATATCACCATATCCTCTGTTGGTACGGGTAGCTTGACAAATGTCAAATTAAAGCTTGGTGACGGTGATAAGTTCTTTGATGTTACGGCTGATAATCTGTATCTGGATCAGATTGCGGCGGGTTCAAACAGCGGAGAAAACTGGAAGGTCAATCTTGTAAGCGGTCTTGAGCCCGGCACCTATGAAACGCAAATAGAAGCATTGGCTGATGAACTTACTGAGCCTGTCCTTGTAACAATAAAGGTCGTTATCAAGGAAGAGGGAGCATTCTACGAAAGCACTGAGACTACCACCGAAAGCACTGAGACTACCACCGAAAGCACTGAGACTACCACCGAAAGTAATGAGACTACCACCGAAAGTAATGAGACCACTCAGAACGAAGACACTACGCAGGATGATTCCGGAAAAGATACGGGCGAGACAACTGCAAGTGATAATCAAACCGAAACGACGCAGGATCTGCAAGGTGAGACAACCGCAGTCGGTGATCAAAGCACCACGACACAGGATATTCAAGAAGAGACGACTGCTTTTGCCAATAACACAACTATAAAATTGGGTGTAAAGAAATACCTTGCACTTATAATCGTAATCGTTCTTCTTACCGCTGCGATAGCGGCTGCTCTGTTTGTTATCATCAAAAAAGAAATGGCTAAGGATCCTACAAACAAAGACGGAAAAGATTCCGACAAGACAAGTGATGATACGCCGAAGAGTAAGCGGAAATAAATACTGCACGCTTGTATACGCAAAGCTGCTGTGATGTAGTTATAATAAGCTGCGATTATTGGTGAACTACTCCGACTTAATACTTCGTATTTGAAGTCGGAGCTTCCTGCTTCGACCACTACTGCGCTGGCTATGATGATACATAACGGCTCGTCTTACACAGTGTCCACAGGCGTATAAGTTTGGGCT
>CAKZZH010000092.1 GCA_937885345.1 uncultured Lachnospiraceae bacterium
GACAGGAGATGCGCACGTGTACCTCACGGGCACCGTTGTCGAAGAACTCCTTCACGTTGTCGCGCAGCTGTGTGCCGCGCACTATGGAGTCGTCGCAGAACACCACCTCTTTGCCCTCCAGCACTTTGCGGCTCGGGATGAGCTTCATCTTGGCGATCATATTACGCTTGGTCTGTATGGTCGGCATAAAGGATCTCGGCCATGTGGGCGTATATTTGATAAAAGGCCTTGAAAAAGGAATGCCTGATTGGTTGGCATAGCCTACGGCATGCGCGGTTCCGGAATCCGGAACACCGGCAACTATATCGACATTCTCTGATGTATAATTATCACGCTTTGCCATATTGGCACCGCAGTTGTATCTCATCTGCTCAACGGACACGCCTTCGTACCTTGATGAAGGATATCCGTAGTAAACCCAGAGAAAAGTACAGATCTTCATATCGGTTCCGGGAGCGGCAAGCGTTCTTACCCCCTCGGGTGTCATTACCACAATCTCCCCGGGTCCGAGTTCTTTGTAATCGTGATAACCAAGATTAAGATATGCAAAAGATTCAAAGGAAGCACAGTAGCCCTTCTCATTCCTGCCGATGATCACAGGCGTTCTGCCGAATTTATCACGTGCGCAGTAGATGCCTGCCGCCGTAAGAAGCAGAAGCGTAATGGATCCGTCAACGACTTCCTGTGCATACTGTATTCCTTCAATAATATTGTCTTTCCCGTTGATCAGTGCAGCGATGAGCTCGGTAGCATTTATCGAGCCGCCACTCATTTCAAGGAAATGTGTGCCGCCGGAAGAGATTACTTTATCGGCGAGCTGCGTGATGTTGTTTATTTTACCGACGGTGGTAATGGCATATGTGCCGTGATGGGATCTGACGATAAGAGGCTGGGGCTCGTAATCGGAGATACAACCGATGCCGAGATTGCCTTTCATATCGTGGACATCTTTATCGAATTTGGTTCTGAAGGGAGCACTCTCGATATTATGAATGGAACGGTTAAAGCCCTCTTCCTTATCGTATAAGACCATACCGCCTCGCCTTGTTCCAAGGTGTGAGTGGTAATCTGTTCCGAAGAAAACATCAAAAACACAGTCTTCTTTTGAAGCTGCCGCAAAAAATCCGCCCATAATCGCTCTTCCTTTCATAATATGCTTTTGGAAAATTCAAGTGTAATTATGCTTTATTATAAAATGAAAATCAAGATGATATTTTGTTTTTATATTTGTGCGAAAGATATGCCCCGGTATGTGTGTAAAATAAATTGACAACGCTCAATCTTGTGCTAAAATTAGGAATAGTGCGATGGAGGATTTTATATTATGAAAGAAACATTATCACTTCTTGTAAATAACGAAGCGGGTGTAACAAGTCGTATTTCAGGTCTTTTTACCAGAAGAGCTTTCAATATGGAAAGTATCACAGGTGGTGTCACCGAGAATCCTAATATCTCACGTATGACAATTGTTGTTGATGGCGACGAGGATACTCTCGACCAGGTTAAGAAGCAGCTTATGAAGCTCGAGGATGTGCTTGAGATTGAGGAACTTGTTCCCGGCAGCAGTGTGTGCCGTGAGCTTATGCTTGTGAGAGTAGGCGTTAACGAGATTCAGAGACCTGAGGTCGTTTCTGTTGCCAATATCTTCAGAGCAAATGTTGTGGATGTTGCCAAGGATTCGCTTATGATAGAGATTACCGGAGATACCAGCAAGAATGATGCATTTCTTGAGCTTCTTGCAGGATACGAGATCCGTGGTATCGCGAGAACAGGCGTTGCTGGACTTTGCAGAGGTAATGCCAGATAGTTCGGATGCGAACGTTTTAATTTGATTTATGCCGCCTTGCGGTTATAATGTAATACATAATTTTTTATTTTTAATATGGAGGATTTAATTATGTCAGCAAGAATTTTTTATCAGGAAGATTGTAACCTTGACCTTCTCAAGGGCAAGACAGTTGCCATCATCGGCTATGGTAGCCAGGGACATGCTCACGCACTCAACCTTAAGGAGTCCGGCGTGAATGTTATCATCGGTCTCTATGAGGGCAGCAAGTCATGGGCCAAGGCAGAGGCACAGGGACTTAAAGTATATACCGCAGCAGAGGCTGCAAAGCAGGCTGATATCATCATGATTCTTATCAATGATGAACTTCAGGCTTCAATGTATAAGAAGGATATCGAGCCCAACCTTGTTGCAGGCAATATGCTTATGTTTGCACATGGTTTCAATATTCATTTTAATCAGATCGTACCTCCTGCAGATGTGGATGTTACAATGATCGCTCCCAAGGCTCCCGGACATACCGTTCGTTCCGAGTATCAGGAAGGTAAAGGAACTCCTTGCCTTATTGCTGTACATCAGGATGCTACAGGTAATGCTCTTGAGCTTGCTAAGGCTTACGGTGCAGGTATCGGTGGAGCAAGAGCAGGTCTTCTTGAGACAACCTTTAGAACAGAGACAGAGACCGACCTTTTCGGTGAGCAGGCTGTTCTTTGCGGTGGTGTTACCAAGCTTATGCAGACAGGTTTTGAGGTACTTTGCGAAGCAGGTTACGATCCCAGAAATGCATACTTTGAGTGTATCCATGAGATGAAGCTTATCGTAGATCTTATCTATCAGTCAGGCTTCGCAGGAATGAGATATTCTATTTCCAATACTGCTGAGTATGGTGATTATATGACCGGTCCCAAGATCATCACAGAGGATACTAAGAATGCTATGCGTAAGGTTCTTAAGGATATTCAGGATGGAACATTCGCTAAGGACTTCCTTCTCGATATGTCATCCGCAGGCGGACAGGCTCATTTCAAGGCTCTTCGTAAGCTTGCTTCAGAGCATCCTTCAGAGCAGGTTGGTGCTGAGATCCGTAAACTTTACAGCTGGAACAACGAGGATTCTAAGCTTATCAACAACTAATATTGTTCAGCTTAAGTAAGATAATTAATACGGAGAAACTGCATTTGCGGTTTCTCCGTTTGTGTTTGTTTTATAAGGAACACGCCGGAGTAAAAAAGACCGTAGGGTAAAGTTTTTGTAGGGATTTTAGAAATAGAAAAAGCATCCAATCTCT
>CAKZZH010000093.1 GCA_937885345.1 uncultured Lachnospiraceae bacterium
ACTGCCTTGTACATACTCCGAAGGATACGCCTTCCATAACATCTTAATTACCGAAAGATCAAACTTTCTGATAGAAGAAGGATTTGGGCGATGTATAGCCGATCTCCTTATAATTGGAAACCTGCTCGGTGCTTCCTACAAAAAGAATTCCATCGTGTACAAGCGATGCATTGAATTTCTTATATACCTCAAGCTTAGCCTCATCCGTAAAATAAATCAGCACATTACGACATACGATAAGGTGGTAATCCTTAAAATACGGATCTTTCAGAAGATTGTGCTTTTTGAAGGTTACACACTTCTTAATCTGCTCGGAAATCTGATAAGAATCCTCTGTAATCTTGGTAAAGTATTTCTTCTTATATTCTTCCGGCACCGAAGCAATACTCTGCTTCTTATATAATCCGACCTTTGCCTGAGCAATGATCTGATCGTCAATATCCGTAGCGGTAATCCTGATCTTATCAAGCGGTAAGAATTTGCTGAGACACATTACAAGCGAATAAGGCTCATCACCCGTTGAACAAGCTGCGCTCCATATTCTGATACCATGTCCGAACTTGGAAAGAAGTTCAGGGAAAACCTTCTCCTCAAGATGCTTCCACTGCTCGGGATTACGGTAAAATTCGGAAACGTTGATCGTCAGATAACTGACGAACTGCTCAAAAAGCGCCTTATCCTTCTTGATCGCTGCAGTAAATTCATCATAACTCTTAAAACCATTCTTAGTTATAAGTGTATCGATCCTTCTGCGCATCTGACGTTCCTTGTACGAGCTCAGATCGATCTTGGTAAGGGCATATATATCGTCCTTAAATTTGGAATATGCCTTATCATCAAGAGCTGTTGCCATAGTAAGTACCCTCCTTTGTCCTTATTACAGATTGATAAATCTACTCATGTTAATGTATATTATGCCTCGGTATCAACTGTATCTTCTGCTACAGCGGGTTCCTCTGCGGCCGCTTCAGCTAAAGCCTCAGCAGGAGCTGAAACGGCAGGTTCCTCATCGGGAAGAAGATCTGCAATGCTCAGGCTGATCTTCTTCTTGTCTCCTTCAAGATCAAGAGCAATAACCTTAGCCTCAACTTCCTGTCCGATAGAGAGCTCATCCTGGGGCTTCTCAACTCTGTGCTTTGCGATCTGGGATACATGCACAAGACCGTCAATGCCATCCTCAAGTGCGATAAATGCACCGAATGAAGCAAATCTTGCTACTTTACCCTTAACGATCGTACCTACTGCATATTTGGTCTCGGCATCAAGCCAAGGATTCTGATCGTCAAATTTGAGTGAAAGTGAAACCTTATCACCGTCAATCTCTCTGATAAATGCTTTAACCTGATCTCCGGGCTTGAAGATCTTCTTGGGGTTGGTAACTCTTCCCCATGAAATCTCAGAAACATGAAGAAGTCCGTCAATTCCACCTATATCAACGAATGCACCGAAATCGGTAACATTCTTAACTGTACCTTCGACAACCTGGCCTTCGGAAATCTTACCAAGTACCTCTGTCTTAACGGCTTCCTTCTTAGCGGTAAGGAGCTGTCTGCGATCACCGATGATTCTTCTCTTACGAGGATTGAATTCGGTAATTACAAATTCAATCTCCTGATCCTTGTATTTGCTGAGATCTTTCTCGTATACATCAGATACAAGACTTGCGGGAATGAAAACCTTGGTCTCGTCAATGATCACGGTAAGACCGCCTTCAAGAACCTGATTAACCTTGCCTGTAAGAACTTCCTGGTTCTCAAAAGCTTCTTCAAGTCTCTTGCTTCCGGCCTCAGCGGCAAGTCTCTTATACGAAAGTGCTACATATCCGTCACCGTCATTAATGCGGAGGATCTTGGCCGTGATCTCGTCTCCTTCCTTAACTACAGTGGTGAGGTCAAGATTTGAATCACTTGTATATTCGTCTCTGCTAATAATTCCGTCTGATTTATAACCAATGTTAAGAACTATACTATCCGGCTTAACTGATATTACGGTACCTGTGACAACCTCCCCTGTATGAATGTTGTTTTTGAATGAATCTTCTAACATCTGTTCAAAACTTAAATCTGACATTTCGTTTGAACCTCCCTTATAATATATTCCGGAGTGGATGCTCCGGCAGTTATGCCTACTTTCTTAACACCTCTGAGCCTGGTAAAATCCATATCATCTGCGGTTTGAATAAGATAGGTGTCGGGACATATGCTGCTGCATATGTCGTAAAGCTTACGGGTATTGGAACTTCCCTTGCCTCCGATCACAATAACGGCATCAACCCGTCTTGACATACTTTCCGCTTCAGTCTGTCTTTCTTCAGTTGCATTACAGATTGTATTCAAAACTCTTACAAAATTATACCCATTTTTACTGAATATTTCAACAAATTCTTGAAATTTGTTGTGATTAAATGTGGTTTGTGCTACAATGCAGATTTTTATATTTTTATCGGGATGTACCTTTACAAAAGTCTCTGCATCTTCATAACTGTTCAAAACCGTCGTGTTCTCGGGCTTTGCACAGCTTCTTATTCCCTCCACTTCCGGGTGCTCGGGGTTGCCGATGATCACAACTTCTTCGCCGCTTTCACTCGCTTTTTTGACAATATTGTGTATTTTAAGAACAAAGGGACAGGTCGCATCCACGATCGTATGTCCGCAGGCTTTTATAAAATCATAATCCGCTGCCGCAACACCGTGAGCCCTTATGATAACACGTCCCGGCTCAGCCGCCTTAATATCCTCATAAGTGCTTAGCACTCTTACGCCGCGCTTTTCAAAAGTCTTTACAACTTCCTCGTTATGGATTATCGGGCCGTAGGTATATACAGGCATACCGGCAGCATTTATACAGTCCTCGACCATATCGACGGCTCTTTTAACTCCAAAACAATATCCTGCTTTCTGTGCTAAAATAACTTCCATCAAAGCTCCTTTAAATGCGTGCGATAAGGCCGGCGTGACAAAACAGGCGCGTCTGATCTATTCTTTTACGGCGCGCGCTTCGTTATATCTCTCAATTATAGCGTCAACAACCTCATCAATTGTCATATCGGACGAATCAACCTCCGCGGCATCGTCAGCCTTCTTAAGAGGCGCAATATTTCTGTGCATATCGCGGTAATCACGGTCCTTGATATCCGCTTCGATCTTGGCCATATCAACCTCAATACCCTTTTCGGCAAGTTCCTTGGCGCGTCGCTGTGCTCTTACCGCAACACTTGCGGTAAGATATATTTTACAGGTGGCATCGGGAAGCACGCAGGTACCGATGTCACGACCGTCCATTACAACATTTCTGACTTTTGCAAGGCTTCGCTGAAGTTGCTTCAAAATCTCACGAACCTTTCTGTAAGGCGCGATAACGGACGCAGCATTACCGGTAGCCTCATCTCTGAGTCTTCCCGTCACATTCTTACCGTTCGTTATAACCTGCTGAACACCATCCTTGTATTCAATATCGATATCAATATCCTTGCAAAGACTGCTCACAGCCTCCTCTTCGTCAATGTTCACGCCTGCATCAAGGCAGCAGATCGCCATCGCGCGAAACATTGCTCCCGTATCGACATATATAAATCCAAGTTTTTTTGATACAATTTTTGCTATCGTGCTTTTTCCTGCTCCTGCAGGCCCGTCTATCGCTATACTATTTGCCATTATGCAAACCTCCACTTAATAAAATTACTCCACCGAAATAAACGATGAAGTAATTTTTGATTCAAAATGGTGCGAATGAAGGGATTTGAACCCTTATGTCGTATGACACTGGATCCTAAGTCCAGCGCGTCTGCCAATTCCGCCACATTCGCAATCTGTTTATTTATAACATTATTACTTTACTTTGTCAAGATTTTTAATGTTATCATACAAACTTATTTTAAACCATTACTTCTTGACAAGTTCAGAAAATATTCCAACAAGCGCAACCTGTACTACATCTAAAACATCTTTTAAAAGTGCATTGTAAAGATCACCGCCATCAACAACACCGCGACCATTTTCAGTAATAAAAAACTTTTTTGGATGTTCTGAGTTTTTTAATGCTTCATCAATT
>CAKZZH010000094.1 GCA_937885345.1 uncultured Lachnospiraceae bacterium
ATCTTGATAATCTCCCGGCTCCGGATGAACTGGCGGATGATATTATTGAAAATCTACAATCGGCATTGCAAAGCTTTCAGGAGCTACAGGCACAGCTGAAGAAATAAGCGGGGTGTTATTATGTTATATAAAGTGTATTGCGATGAAACCTGCCATCTTGAGCATGACGGTATCAATGATATGGTCATAGGCGCAGTGTGGTGCCCTCAGGATAAGCTGCGAAAAATCAATCAGAGGATTCAAAAGATTAAAATAAGGAACGGTATTTCACCGTCCGCAGAAATGAAATGGACAAAAATCAGTCCGGCAAAGGTGCAGGCATATAAAGATGTCATTGATTATTTCTTCGATGATGACGATCTGCATTTTCGCGCCATTATTATCCGAGACAAGACTAAGCTAAATCATGCCGCTTTCCATCAGACACATGATGAGTGGTACTATAAGATGTACTTCGATATGCTAAAAGTGATTCTTTCTCCGGAAGATCAGTACGAAATCTATATCGACATCAAAGATACCCTCTCCTATCAAAAAGCGCAGAAATTAAAAGAAGTCTGTAGTAACTCCATGTATGATTTTTCTCAGAACGTTATCCGAAGACTTCAACCTGTTCGCTCTGATGAGATACAAATTATGCAACTTGTGGACATTCTAATTGGCGCGGTAGGATATGAAAACCGTATATTCCCAGAAGGATTCGTTAAAAGTCAGGCGAAGTTAGACATCATTAATCTGATAAAGAAACGTTCGAACTATTCTCTGTCGCGCACTACACTTCTGCGTGAAGAAAAATGCAATCTATTCATCTGGGACGCGAGGGACACTATATGAACGAAAATTGCTGGCTTCCAGCATTAGAATACTTTGATGACTACAGTAACGATTGGACTGCCTACGAATCTGCGCTCTACAGTATATTCAAAACCGACTTTATTGACAGCCAACCGTCTTATAAAAATATCAGGGTCAGCGTGAAGCATTATCCCATAGAATATGGTAAGGAAGAAGCGTTCTTCCACACTACCTGCAAGGATTATACCGGTGGAGGGGAAAGAGTTCCTGACTTTCGGAGATGTGAGAGGATACGCTGGATTCGCGCTTTCATCGAAAACTATGACTGCGATTCGTCTAAATGTGAAGATTGCGACGGTGTAAAGGTCTGGAGTGAACCTTACAAAAGCAAAACGCGGATTCATATGCTACTTGAGGAAGAACGGTACATGGTCGTGCTTGAAAAAAGGGATGGCTACTATCTGCTGATCACAGCTTTTTACCTCGATTATGACAATGCACTCGCAAAGCAGCTGAAGCACTATGAACAGTACCGAAGCACATAATCCAGAATTTGTCAAGAGGAAATTTCTCGGATCCCATTGACAATGCGCTGAAAATCAGTATAATATAAGTATCTCATCTGCCACGTGTAGAAGGAGTCTTCGAAGACGTTTTGTTAATTCAAAGCGTCTTTTGCTTTTATAAGACATAAACGAAAAGACCATGCAGGAGCATTTCTACTCTTACATGGTCTTTTTGTGTCCGCTTGAAGACTGTCACTAAAGCTTTTTCGTTAAATCCCTAAGTGAAGCCCTCCAAGAGAGTCTATTGTTTTTTATTGCAATTTGAAGGATAATACATTAAGCAGACAAGAATACAGGAGGTATGCCATGAGCAATAAAATATTCTCTCCCTGCATCAAGGAAACCATTCCCGCCGCGGCGAAGGTTCTTAAATACTTATCCGAAATATCCGGCGAGAAGATTCTCACAGGGCAACACACCCAGACAAAGAAGCTCGAAGAACTTCATCATATTAAGCAGATCACCGGTAAAATGCCAGCGCTCCTGGGTTTTGAACTCCTCTCGTATTCGCCCAACATCAACTACCTTAAGTCCGACCGCGAATGCCTTACCGAGGTTGAGAATAACTACGGGACTTTGCAGCAGGCATGGGAATGGGCAGATAAAGGCGGACTTATAACATTTACATGGCACTGGTTCTCACCGCTTTACGGTGAGGGCAAGACATTTTTCACTAAGAATACACCCTTTGATGCGTCAAGAGCGGTTATCGACGGAACACCCGAGAGAAAGGCCCTCATTTCCGATATCGACGTTATCGCCGGTTATTTAAAGCCTTTTTGCCGCGCAGGGATTCCGATCCTCTGGCGTCCTCTTCACGAATGTGAGGGTGACTGGTTTTGGTGGGGCGCAAAGGGTCCCGAAGTCTATAAGAAGCTCTATCATATGCTTTTTGACAGGCTTACGAATACGCACCATCTCTATAATCTTATCTGGGTTTGGAACGGTACAGACAAAGAGTATTACCCCGGAGACCATGTTGTGGATATAATTTCAAGGGATATGTACCCCGAAGCGCACACTCACAGTGCACAGGAAGAAATGTATGCAGGAATGCTCAAAGTCACCGATTCGCCCAAGATCGTCATAATCGGTGAGACCGGAACACTCCCCTCACCCAAAGAGATCCACGACCGTAAAACAGGATGGTCAAGCTATATGACCTGGTCCGGGGATTACTGTATGAGCGAGAATTATACGACATACGAAGTCTTAAGGGAGGTCTACGACAGCCCCTACGCCGTAACGCTTGAGGAATACAAGAAATACATGAATGAATGAATATAATAATCCGGGCATATGCCCGGATTAAGTATTTACAAAACTGCTGCCGGCCCTAGCCGTTTATCTGCCCGGCGTCCATTGTTAAGACGCGGTCGGCATACTCGGCCGCTTCGCTTTCATGCGTAACGATAAGCACTGCCGCACCGTCATTTGCGGCATCCCTTAGAAGTTTTAACACCTCGGTCGTATTCTCATTATCAAGTCCGGCCGTAGGCTCATCGGCAAGCAAAATTGCCGGTTTCATAAGCATTGCACGTGCAATTGCCATTCTTCTGAGCTCACCACCGGACAGCTCGTTCGGAAACGCATCCATCAGCGAGTCGATCCCAATGCGCTTTAAAAGCTCCTTTGCGCGCTCTGTGGGCATCTCGTCCTTATTGTATAAAGCATAGGGAAGGAGCACATTTTCCAGCACATTAAGAGAAACAAGGGCGGTATGTCCCTGCGGGATATAGCCGATATTCTTGTTTCGAAGCCTTGCAAGCGTCTTCTCCTCAAGCGAATAAATATCGGTATCATCAAGAAATACCTTGCCCGATGTAGGAGTAAGCATACCGGCAAGCATATTGATCAGCGTACTCTTGCCGCTTCCGGATCTTCCCGTGATCTCCGTGATCTCGCCCGGTTTAACTTCGATGTTCAAGGGGTGAACCGCCATGATCGTCCTGCTGCTTTTTGCGGATCTCGGAAATTCTTTGCTCAAATCTTTTGCCGATAAAATCAATTTATTCACCCTCCTTAAGAACGAGACTTGCATCTATTTTACTGATCTTCTTAATGCCTATTACAGAGGAGATCGCGGCGGCAAGTGCAGCGGATATAAGCGCAAGAAGAGCAAGAAACGCTATTACATGCGCGCCCGGAACAACCATGCTGAGCCCGAGGCTCTCACCTATGATCCCTTTAAACATGATCATAACAACCGCCGAGATAATGATTCCCACAATGCTTCCTATACAATTCACGCTCACCGCTTCGGTAACTACAATGCGGGAAAGTATTCCTTTATCGGCGCCCATCACCGCAAGCGAAGCGAATTCCTTCTTTCTTTCGTTAAGAAGAAGCACGGAAATAAGAATGATCATAAGTATGCCGATCAACCAGAAAACAGCGATAAACACATACACTATCGTCTCCGTTCTGCCGACACTTTCGCCGATCTGCGACACCATATTGGCAGAAGTGGCAACGCTTACACCGTCTATTTTATCTCTTATTGCAGCGGCTACGGTTTCAATATCCGCGCCGTCTGCGACCTTTATCATGATCGCGGACACAACCTCGTTCGGATCGTACTCACCGTACACATTCAGATTCTTCATGAATGACGCTTCTATAAGTGCTTTTACGGTATCGTAATTCATATACACGCAGTTATCAAGCGTGGAGCCGGTCGGTTCAAACTGCCCGATTATGTTGCAATCCACATCATAGAAGCGGATTATATTTCCGTCATTGATCGTAACATTGCTGCCGACGATCACATCCATAAGCCCCATCTCGCCATTTGTATAAGTCTCTTTGATCCAGGGCTGTATCGTAAAATCCGTCTCAGGGTCAAAGCCTATCATCTGAAGTCTTGCGCTGCAGCAACCGGCTTTGGCGGAAGCCATAAAAATCTGCGCCGATATCTTTCCGACGCCTTCAATCCCGGCAATCTCATCGACTTTGGAGCTGTCCATATAGAAATATCCGGGCTCCGCCTGAATAAGAACTGTCTGAGCATCAAAGCTATTGCTCGCATCCGCAGGCGTAACCATAATGTCCGCGCCAAGTCTGGATTCAACTTTCTTAAGTCCTTCTCTGACGCTGCTGACAAGAAGCGTTCCGCCAAAAAGTGCGATCGCCATAAGCATGGAAAATACTACAAGTGCTATGGTCCTTTCCGCATATCCTTTTAGATTTCGAAACGGAAGATTGTTGATCGAAAGCATATTTTCCTCCTATGTAAGCAGCATCTGAGCCATCATTTTACGCTCAGCACCTTTGATAGAAACCAGTGAAAAAACAAGTCCTACAAGAACTGTAAGGCAAGCCGTCACAAGCGCCACCAAGACCACTGTTCCTGTATTCGGCAGATATTTAAATATCCCGCTGCCCCTTGTGATCATCGAGATCAAAAGTATCGGAAGCACGCCCGCCGCTCCGATACCATGCACGATAAACGCCTCTGTCAGCATTACTTTGCCGACAATTCCCCGGGAGGCGCCAATTGAGCGCCACACAAAGATTTCCCTTGCCCGTTCCTTCGTGATCATCGACTCCGTAACGCCCATCGCGAAGAGGAGCACAGCCCACACGATCACCGCTACGAACGCGATCGTGGAAGTCGCACTGCCGATCCCATTTGAAGTATTTGCAATGCTCTCCTCGCTCCTTACGGCTTCAACCTTGCGCACATAAATATTTATCCAGTCCGCAGCACTTTTTACCCTGTTCGGATTATTTATCCTAAGCAGTGCCACCGTAAAATCCGTATGAGGGCTTATGGATGCGTATTTATCATTACCCATGCCGGTGGCCGCATCTATTATTTTATCCAGCGTATCCATGGATACAAAGACCGAGTTATCAAGGATTGAGCCCGTTTCATAAAGGGAGTCCGATATCGCCCACTCTTCTCCAAAGAGCGTGATATATCCCTGCTTTCCAAGGACCGATCCGAATCTTTCATCCGATAAAATATTACTTCCGACGATAACGCTCCCCACCTCGGTGTTGATCGCCGATGCATCATTAAGCCAGGGGGTAATAACAAAATCACTCTCAGGCTCGTAACCGACGATGGTTATTTTATCGCCGTTTGCAAGGGTATCCGAGATGTATATCTGATGGCTGACCGCCGATATCTCATCGCAGGAATCCATCCTGTCAAGGAGGCTTCTTGACTTGTAGACCTCAACCGGAGTACCCTGCATAATAAGCTTATCAAGGTCGATCTGGGACGCTGCGGCCGTCGGATAAACAAGTATATCCGCTCCGAGCCGCGCCTTTGCAAGCGCAAGTTCGCCTCTCATTTCCAGGGTCATAAGAAGCGCAAACAATATGCAAAAAGCCTGCAAAGAGGTAAGCGCGATAAGGATTACCGCTCTTATAGGATGTGCATGCATATTTTTAATTGAGATACGAAGTGGTGTCAGTTTCATTTCTTTAATCGTTTAAAAGCGCGCGGCGTTACCCGGCGCCCCTATTTACTCACATTCAACCATATTGCAGGGCGTATTGCATATGCGATATCCACATAAGCCCCTGCGGAATATATGTTTCCGTCACGTTCCACAAACTGGGCCGTATATTCATACTCTCCGGGCGACCTGAGGAACCATTCCGCCATACCCTCATCATCAACCGATGCACCGGATGCGACCACATAATCGCTCGCCTGTGCTCTGCCGATATAATTGCGGTCAGCCTCCTCACTTATATATATTCCGGCTTCCTTCTCGCTCAGAAGAAAGACATGATCAAAGGTATTATTTCCTCCCTCGGTTTCATGAAACGAATGATCGTAATTGATATTTTCCGTCTCTTGCAACAGAGCCTTTTCTTCATCATAAAATGCTTTATCCGTAAATTCGCCGTTAAGGAAGCTGCGGATATAGCTGTCTTCCCATGTTACCGGTTCAAAGGCCGTATCATTATATACGCTGTATTCAAGACATTTTACGCTAAGAAGCAGTATCTCATCGTCAATCCTGTCGAGCACGATCCATTCGATCGCTTCAGGTCCGTTACTCTCGTCATTATCCTGCTCGTATCTGCCGAAGCATACCGTATCGCCTTTTTCAACGATTTGGTATGGGAGAGCGGGGTCTGCCGCCACCATATCGGCCGCCTTCTGCCCGGAGTCCTTATAGTTTCCAAGCTCACGCAGGATAATGTACGCTTCCTTCGTATTTCCGGATTCGATAAGGTAAAGTGCTTTATTATAACTTTTGCTTTTGCCCGAGGCAATAACCGTCACGCATACGGCAATAAGCGCAAGCAGGGCTGCAGCGCAGATCATAATAATATATTTCGTTTTACCGTTTGCGCGCTTTGTATCCATCAAGCCTCGCCTTTTCTGTCTTTACGGATGATCGTTCTGATTATACCGATGATCGAAACGACTGCGATCAGAGCGGTCATTACCCTGTCAAAAGGTTCCATTACAGCATAACACCTCATTGTATGGAGCATGCACATGGGCATGATGATCTCCGGAAGAAGAAATGCAACAACGCTTCCTCCCGTGATCAAGGCATACAGGGCAATGCGCAGTAATTTGGGCCTTGATATAAATGCCGCAACTGCAAGCACCGTCATCGCTACGCCGCATATACCAAGATATATCTGAACATTGTGGCATCTCATCCATGTCCCGTCTTCTTTGGGACCGCACGCCGCAAAAACGGTCATTATTCCGACCGTAAACATAAGTGCAAGAGCTGTAACTATAAGTGATATAATATTGTTTTTTACATGATCTAAGAATTTCTTCATACTTTATGGCTCCTTAAAATAAAAAATCCACGTGGTCAAACTACAACCTCGTGGAAGCGGCGCGAGGGTTCAAATCCCTATGAACGCCTTCAAATACCTAACGGAGATGGAGGGATTTGAACCCTCGCGCCGCGTTAACGACCTGCACCCTTTCCAGGGGTGTCCCTTCAGCCTCTTGGGTACATCTCCTTGTATCAACTAAAGCTAAATAAAAATAACTGTATTAAACTACAGCTTAAGACGGGAATCGGACCCGCGACTACAGCTTGGGAAGCTGTCGTGTTACCACTACACCACTTAAGCGTTAAAAAAGAGTTCCGCACCGAGAACTCTTTTCTTCAAAGCGGAGAGGATGGGATTCGAACCCATGCGCCCGTGAAGACAAACGGTTTTCAAGACCGCCCCGTTATGACCGCTTCGGTACCTCTCCTTAGCACAAGCACTTACCACTTTCATAAAAGTCACGCGCTCGCGGCAACTGATATCTTATCAAAAATAGGTACCCGTGTCAACAATTATTTCATAGCAAAACACACAAGGCTGTAAGGCTGAGATCGTATATATTTTATCGGGTTGTGATATGCGTAAACCGGCATGGCCATTTTATAAGGGCATACCGGTTGAATACGCTTTATAAAATATTCAATTTACATTGAAGCAAGAACTCTTCCGAGATCGTTAAGTGCGCTCTCGGTATCGGCCGTGGGTGCTCCGAGAATGGTTACACCTTCATCATTGACAACGGTTGCACCGTCTTCCTTGATCCTGTTTTCCCAGTCTCTCATCCACTCCTGATTGCCCCATCCGTAAGAACCGAAAAGTCCGATCTTCTTGCCTGCGATGACGCTGTCGAGATCTGCCATAAAAGGCTCCATCTCCATCTCCTCGAGCTGCTCTGCTCCCATTGAAGGGCATCCGAGTGCAAATGCGCTCGCCTTCTTAAGCTCATCAATATTTGCGTCGCTAACGGGAACAACATTTGCATCGCCGCCTGCCGCCTTTACTCCGTCTGCTACCATATTGGCCATTGCCTCGGTATTGCCGGTACCTGACCAGTATACAATATTAACCGTAGCCATAATTATATTGTCCTCCTTAAAAGTTTGATTGTTATTGATAACTGCAATGCAGTAATATCCGCATAAATCCGTATTTTATACGGCAATGTCGCAAAGTGTCTTGCCCGCCACCAGAAGTTCCTCGGCAACCATATCCCGGCATTTGTCATAATCCTCGAAGACCTTAAGAGCATCAGGAAGATTGTGATACACCTTCCAATACCCGCAGTACAGGCAGCCTTCACCTCTCTTCCCTATAAAATCCTTGACATCCTCGAGCGGATATCCGAAGAATACGCCGATCTCGTGAGGATACGACAGCGAACCGCTAATGTATCCACGCATTTTCTCACTGAGGACTCTAAGGTCCGCCTCAGGATCTCCATAACCGTATCCGGCAAGAAACTCCCTTATCTCTGCAGTTGCAAGATGCTCCTTAAGAGGCTTTTGCCTGTAGAGATAAAGAATGACTTTGTCGCCGATCATCCCAAAGCAAAGATATTTAATACCGGCTTTGATGATCATTTTATACAGGCCTGCAAGCATCTTCAGATCAACCGAAATGATGCATGCAAAGGCTTTGTTCTTAATAAGCGGTGCACAGTTGAGTGCGATCGTAAGCGCTATATTCTCGTCAAGAGTTCCGCCCGACTTTATATCTATGATCCTCTGAATGGGCATTTTACACAGTCCTCACGGGTAAAATAAAAATAGCAGTTAGCATTTCCTAACTCCATCGGTTAGAATACACTAACTGCTGTTGATTTGCAAGTTATTTTTGATTATATTACAGAAGTTCGTCGAGATTATAATTCCTCTACATATTCAATCCATTCCTGCTTGACTATCTCAGCCATCACATCGACATGTTTCCTCGATGCTCCGAGATCGATCTCAAGTGTTGCGGAGAATTCACTCTCCTTGGATTTGCCTTCAATATGCTTCTCCATAGAAACAAGAATATAGCCCGATTCATCGAGCCATTTATGAAGAAGTTCCAGATCGCTTCTGTTTCGATATTCAATATACAGATGGATTATCCTGTTATGAGATGCAACATACCAGCTGATCTTGGAAAGGACACCTATAACGATCATAATAAGTACAAAAGCAAGAAAAGAAGCCCATATCATTCCCGATCCGAAAGCTATCCCAAGACATGCGGTAGCCCAGAGACCGGCCGCCGTTGTAATACCTTTTATGGTATTTCTACGGGTAACGATTATACTTCCGACTCCAAGAAAACCGACTCCGCTTACAACGCCTGCAGGTATTCTGCCGACATCTGCCGAGCCGGTAACATTAAAGATATAGATATTGACAATGGTCGTAAGAGCCGCGCCGAGGCAGACAAGCGTGAATGTACGAAAGCCCGCGGAGTGCCTCTTATATTCTCTTTCAAGACCAATAACACCGCCACAGACCGTGGCAAGGACAAGCCTTATCACGATCGAGAGCGGTGTAAAATCTTCAAGTAAATGCGTTATTGAATCCCAGTTCATAACATCGCCTCACATATGATTGATATGCTTATTTTATCACATGACGAAGCGGTTTGTATATAAACATTGTGATCACCGAGACCACCGTTCCTTTGAGGATGTTAAGCGGTGCCACGCAGAGAATTACAAATGTGGGGATATCCTTTACATGCGAATTAACCTCGGTTCCCATACCGATAAGTACGGAAATATCCATTCCGTAAAGCTCGGCAAATTTGGGGAGAAGATATACAGCGTTGAAAAGTGTTCCCACGACTGTGATAAAAGCAGTACCCACTATGCAGCCGATAAGAGCCGTTTTACGGTTTTTCTTAATATGGTATACGATCGATGTGGGTACTATAAGGGCGCAGCCCACAACGAAATTGGCAAGTTCACCGACAAATGCGGTTGATGTACCTTTGATAACGAGTTTCACAAGGATCTTAACCGCCTCGCAGAGAACGCCCGCTACAGGACCGTATGCGAATGAACAGATAAGTACCGGAAGCTCCGACAGATCGATTTTATAAAATGAGGGTGCAAAGAAAAGCGGCAGTTCAAAAAGCATAAGAACGCCGGCAATTGCCGCAAGTACGCCGGTTACCGCGATCATTCTCGAAGAAAGGATCTTCTTCTCAACGGTTTGACCGCTTGCAAGTGCTTTCTTCTCGTTCTGCTTGCGGATAAGAAGCTGTGCAAATAATGCAACGAGAGCTATAAGTGCGATAATGAGAATAAACTGAAGGAAAAATATAATATTATCCTTGAGTGCTGCCCAGAGCGTAGGCAGATTAAAATAAGATGCTGCTAAGACCATGGTATATCCTCCTTCTTTCATCCAGACTGTACTGTCGGTACCGGAATCACACCGGTTCAGGCCCTTGCTTTGCAAAGGCTTCGCGGACTTTACCGCCGGTCGGGAATTGCACCCTGCCCTGAAGAATTGTGCCTGTTTAATCCGATCGTGAGGCGATCACGCATTCGGCACAGTGATAATCTACACCATTGTTAATTTATTGTCAATACGCGGACTTAATTCCCGCGCTTATCTGAAAGCCACTCCTTTTCGAAACAATCGAGCGTAAGCGCATCGCCGTAGTAGAAGCCTTCAAGCAGATCGGCTTCGCAGCTTTGGGCGAAAGAATTCTGATGCTCGTTTTCGATACCTTCGAAACATACTTTAAAACCAAGCTCCTTGGAAAGCCCGCAAATGGTCTTGATAACGGAGCTCTTGTATTTGTCGTTCTCGGCATTGTTTATAAATGAACCGTCGATCTTGACCGCATAAGCATCAAGTTTACGAAGAAGACTGAGCGAAAGATTTCCGGTTCCGAAATCATCGAGGGATATTTTAACCCCGTGAGCACGCAGTATATCAAGAGTCTGGAATGCTCTGTCCTCATCACGGAACTGGGCGTTCTCGGAAATATCAAGCACGATATTTTCCGGATTGACACCGATATCATCGATCACTTCCATAAAATCTTCAACCGCTCTTCCACTCATAAGCTGAACGGATGCGATATTTATATGCATACTGAAATCAGGAATAATGTCATTCCACTTCTTAAGAGTCTCACACGCATGTTCAAAAACATAATCACCGACATACGAAACAAGTCCGAGATATTCAACGATCGGAATAAAAGTCTCAGGAAGCATAAGGCCGTATTTATCGGACTTGAGACGAAGAAGCGCCTCCGCGCCGTGCAGCGTACCATTTGAATCGACAACAGGCTGATAGTAAAGTTCCAGATTACTGCAGCCACCCGAAATCTCAGCTTTGATATCATCCTCAAGTTCTTTACGGTCGGACTCGTCATCGGGAGCAACCGCAGCATACCACTCATATCTGTTCTTGCCGCCCTTCTTGGCCTCGTACATAGCGTAATCCGCCTTCTTGATAAGGTCGGTAGCCACTACTCCGTTATCCGGGAAAACAGCAAGTCCCATACTCATGGTGCAATAATATTCAACCTCCATAAGCTTCCATGGCATATTAAATCTGTTACTGATAGTGTCAACAATCTGAGTTATTTCCTTGAAGACCGAAGGCTTTATGATTATAACAAATTCATCTCCGCCCATTCTGTAGCAGGAATTGGCGATCTGCGGTATCTCTGTAAGTGAATTGGAGACCTCCTGAAGGAGCACATCTCCGTAGTTGTGTCCAAGTCCGTCATTTACCTGCTTAAAATTATCCAGATCAAGGAAGAGAAGAACGCCTCTGTCCCCTGTCTTCGCGCTTTCCTTGACAATAATATCCAGATCGCGCTCACATTTCATTCTGTTGAACAAACCGGTCAGATAATCATTATTGGCCTGATACTCAATTCTCTGCTGGTTCTTGACCTTCTGTGTTACATCGATCGCGGTCGCAAGTGTTACATTCTCGCCCGAAATCCATTTTATTTCTTCGAAACGCACATCGAACCAGGCACCTGTTTCAGGCTCAAATATCTCATCAATACTGCTCTGTCCGTTGGCATAGTACTGCTTAAGTCCGATTCCTATGGCCGACTGAACCGCATTCGAGTGAGTGGCAAACGTATTCATAATATTGACCTTAATATGAGCTTTATCAATTACCATAAGCCCCACCGGGACAATATCGAAAATATTCTCAAGCACACGATGCGTCGTCTCAAGTGAATCTTCGAAATTCATTCGCGCAGCAATATTCTGGACGATAAGAGTGATAACGGACATGACTCTTGTCTGTTCGGTATCGAGAACCCCATCGGAACGTGAAGATACGTACATAGCCGCTTCGCTGCGAAGATAAACAGGCATATAAACAAAATGCCCGTCCTCATTATCGGATTCGCTTACCGCCCCGCTAAAAAGCGGAGCAGGAAAGGACGTATCATTAAAATACAGTTTCGCGTCGTCCTGCGCAGTCCTGCCGACCTGCGCGATATTGATGATCTTATCCTTCTCTGCGGTAATCTGCAGAAGGAAGATCGTATCAACCTCAAGCGGTCCGATGACATCCTGAAAAAGTGCCTCCACAATACGAAGAAAATCGCCTTTTTCAGCAAGATATTTAATTACATTAGGAATACTGATCTCTCTCATATTATGCGCCTTACAATTCATCTCAGCCTGTATCAGCCTCTGTATTTTATGATCTGCAGTGAATTGCCATCCTTTGAATTAAGTTCAAAGCTTCTCACCTGTTCGTAATCAGCTCTCACCTTCGCGGCGCGCACAAGCTCGCCGCCGTATGGTCCGTAGATAATGCACACGCCGCCGCTTTTTATGATCGTAGCGGTCTTATCGAGGAATCTTCGGATATAATCCGCGCGTCCCTCGCTTATTACGGGCATATCGGTTATCAGCTCATCAAACAGGTATTCAGTGGTAAAATCAAAATAATCTCTGTGTATATAATTAACCTCGACATGCGCAGCAGCGCTGTTATGCTTTGCACCCTCTATCGCATCGCCGAAAGTATCGATGCCGTACATATATCTGCATTTTACCGCTTTGGAGCGCTCAATAAGAAGCGTTCCGACGCCGCAGAACGGGTCGATCACCTGCGCGCCCCGAGCAAGGTATTCCTTCGCAAGATTCACTACGCAGGCTGCATTTACGGGCGTCATGGACCCTGCAACATATTCTTTGCGGTAACGGAATCTCGCATCAGGCATGCCCGGAAGGATAAGCAGCGGAAAATACATTCCTTCCTTGTTCCTGTAAAGCTTGATCTCAGCGTCATAATCCGAAGGGCTGTTAACAAGCGCACCACCGGAAAGCGCCTCCATCTCCATCGCAAGCTGCCTTATATCCTCGTTAGCACTGATACGGAAACGATACGCACTTTGCGTATCACTTATAAGGCACTCACGCATTATATCGATAAAATCTCCGCATGCAAGCGCCTTTGCAAGCTGAGTCTTACCTACACCTGTAGGTCCAAGAAAAATAAATGAACCGATAGGATGCTTTGGAGAAGAAATGCCTGCACGACTTCTTCTTATTGCACCGGAAATAAGATGCACTGCATCATTCTGACCGATTACGGTTTTATGCATTTCTTCTTCCATGTGGATAAGGCGAGCTGTTTCAGAAGAATCAAGCTGATCCACAGGAATACCTGTCATGTCAGAAATAATGTGGCATATATCTGCACTTGTTACATGCAGTTTTGCAGGATTTCCGTTTTCTGCCCAATACTGTTCCATTTCCTCAAGTCTGCGCTTAAGTTCTACTACCTTGTCACGAACCAGAGCCGCATTTTCGTATTCCTGATTTCTTACAAGATTCTTTTTTTCTTCAACAAGTTCTGCAATTTTAGCTTCCAGTTCAACCAGTTCCTGAGGCTTGTTTTCTTCAAGAATTTTTTTCTGTGCACCGGCTTCATCCAGAATGTCTATTGCCTTATCAGGAAGGCTCCGCTCCGGAATATAGCGGCGTGAAAGCTTTACAATTACAGGAATAACATCATCATCATAGATAATTCCGTGGAATTTTTCGTACTGTCCCTTAATTCCTGTCAAGATATTTCATAAAAATTATAACTAATTATAT
>CAKZZH010000095.1 GCA_937885345.1 uncultured Lachnospiraceae bacterium
CAGTTTTAACCCTAACTAAATCAAAAATGTCCTTGACAAGGGGAGCACTTTAAAATCAGTATCTATTCTCTTCACTTCATAAACATGTTCAACGGAAACCCCAAGATTATACTTTATCATTAATCTCATGAGCTGCTTTCCGTCTACAAGAACAACACCTGCTGATTCTGCAGATTTCTTTGCGCCACTTGAAAACGATGCTGTCGTTATGAATAGTCCTTTCTGCGCGTTCTGTTCATGAAGAGCCCCCACAAACTTCTGTATTTCTGGTCTATCTACACTTCTATCCGGCGCCCATTGTTTAGCTTGAATATAAATAGCACTGAACCCTAATTAATCTTCCTTTATCACACCATCTATACCACCATCATTGGAGGCTTGAGTTGTAAAACCTGCACCATCTATGCCGTTTCCGTATCCCATGCTCAATAACAGTTTTACTACTAAATGCTCAAAATCTGTAGGAGTTAGTTTCATTACTTCAGTCATCAGATCATCGGCAAGTGAAACATTAAGTTCAGCAAAAGCGTCCTCCAGAATCTCCTCCGGTGATTTATTCGTTAGAGCGCCTCCAATACCCTCTTGATATTATTCTCATTCGAGATTATCGTATTTATATCCACTTCCGGATGTTCTGCCACATATGAAGTCAGGAATCCCATCAGATTGTCTTTCGTTTCCATATAATCCTTTATGATAATCCGGTCACTACAGTCCAACTTCCTGATCTGTAAGGTTTCCCGGATAATCACTTCGTATATAACGCAGACTCCCAACAGGTAATGCCCTTGTGTTTAATGTTGACTGTAACAATGATGCCATCGGCTTTATTTCTCCAATCTCATAACATCATAGCAGAGGTAATCTCCATTATCCGATTCAATGATGTTATATTCTATTTCCTTGTATCCTCGTTTCAGATAAATCTGCTTGGCCGGAAATGATGCATCAATCTGGACACATTCATAGGATTCCAGTATCTTCTTCTCTGCAAAATCAAGCAGAGCTTTCCCGTACCCCTTATGCTGGTAATCTGGAAGAACAAACAAACGATTAATATTATTGTCCTTAATCGTCACTGTACCGACCGGCTCTCCACCCTCATACAATACAAAAATCCTATTATCAGAGATATCCATCACAATATGCTCATCCGAATGATGCGCCAGAAAGAACTCCACGGCTCCTGTCGGATAATATCGAGGATATATTGATTTGATTGTGGATCTGGTAATCCTACGAACGATTTCCAAATCCTCTTTTTTCGCTGTAACTATCTCCACTTATTCTTCTCTCTTTCGTAGCACTGCCAGAGCCGCATAGTGTTTAACCTCAAACTCTTCCGATGCAATCATATCCAATAGTTCCCTGTGTTCTTTATCCCATCTGGCTAATTCTGTCTCTGACAATGAGGCTCCCACACCTCTGCAGGCTCTCATTCTCCCATGCCAGGATTCTTTGGTAAACGGCACCATCAGATCATATTCCTCATGATCTTCCATCTCAAAATATTCATATGCTATATCCGGAACCCAGATCGGATGCCTTGTTTCTCCGGCTCCAGACCATGTCGGGCTATACTTAAGGACCAACTCCTCACTTGCACCGGCGAGTCTGTCTTCATAAGGCAGCCACGCCATATAGAGGATGAGTAGCTTCCCATCCGTTTTCATAAGTTCAGCCAGTTTGGGCATGACCTTTTCATGATCAAAATACCAAAAGCACTGACAGGCCGTGATAACATCAAAGCTCCTTGCCGGAAATTCCAGCTGTTCTGTTGGAACTACCTGAAAATCAATCTTCATATTTGAAGCAGAAGCCAATATCTTCGCCTGCTCAATCTGTTCCGGCGAAATATCTGTTCCTGTCCATTCCGCCCCGTATTTGTACATATTGCGCGGCAACACTCCCGTACCGGTTCCAAGATCAAGGACTCTCTGCCCGTTTATGCAGAGACTTCTGTCCACAATCTTCTTATAGAATTCTTCCGGGTATATATCTCTATACCTTGCATATTCCCTTGAAGTCTTTCCCCAGTCAAAGGCTTTTCCTGAATCTATTCGGCTATCTTTTATTTCCATATGCCTATACCGTCCTCAACCGATTTAGCAAATCTGTTACAATTCTTCATCCCTCCCCATAACTCCATTCTCTAAAGCCTGCTGCCTTGGCGGATTGGTAGCACTCCAAATTTACCACCGGATCGCTCCGATTCTCCCACAAGTCCGCGCTATAGATCCCGCGGCTTTTTGCCGATAAGACGCACGATCTCGTCCGGGTCGGCGTCCGGATATATTTTACCGATCCTGTCCGCAATTCTCTTCCAAGACTTGGCAGGGGATTCGTTATAAGCTCCGGTAACTGTATTATAACCCCAGAGCGCTTCGGGAGGAAGCATAATTGACACACTCATTCCGTACTCCTCGCCGTGTTTGTTGACTCTTCGCTTAAAATCCGCGATCACAAGGTATGTCTGCATCTGCAGGCCGCCCACGATCCCGGTGTAATTCTTCTCGCCACCCTTGCCAAAACCGGCTATCTTCTTAAGCTCGGTGGAGAGGATCCTGTTATCCGTAAAGACCACATCCCCGTTCTCATCAAGTCCGGTCAGAAGGTCCATTATCTTCTTTTCCCTGCGACTTGCCTTGCCATCATCCCATCTGGCATCAAAATCATAACCGCCCCTTCTGTAATTAGCGAAGTATTTTAACCATTTTATGCTGATGAAACCGGCCTTATTATCAAAAAATCTTCCATATGCGACCTTATGGATCTTCCTCGGTTATCCCCGTCCACCAGTATTTGGGTGAAACATGCTCCTCCGCCGAGAAGCCCTTTATCCCGTTTGCAAACAAAGGAAGGAACCCAACCTCATTCACATAAGAGATAAGCTCCTTCCAAGTCTTTATTCTGTCAGGGTCGTTCCATTTAAGACCTCGCATTACCCACTGTCCGTCTTCCAAAGCCATTTGACTGCCTCACTTTATAATAAAATATCTGCCCACTCACCCTTAGTGGCTTCAAGAAGTTTCTCGGGATTAAGATTCATCTGACAACCGATCCGGCCGCCACTTACATAGATGTCATCATAAAGGATCGCATTTTCATCGATCCTTACGGGATAATCCTTCTTCATACCTATCGAGGTACAGCCGCCGCGGACATATCCGGTAATGTCCTTTATGTCTTTTACATGAATCATTTCCACGCTTTTCTCTCCGACGCTTCTGGCCGCTTTCTTAAGGTCAAGTTCCGCATCAATCGGAATAACGAAGACAAAGTATCCCTTACCGGCGCCCTGACACACAAGCGTTTTATAGACACGTTCATGCGGAAGCCCAAGCATATCCGCAACCTGCCCGCCATCCTCAAACTCCTTGCATTCATAAGTGAGCATGGTATATTCAATCCCCAGAGAATCAAGTATTCTCATCGCATTCGTCTTGCTCTCTGCCTTCTGTTTAGCCATAATCAATACTCCTTGGTTATTTCTTCTATTCCGTACTCTCTCTTAAAAGACTCAAGTTCTTCGGGATTTCGGATAAACATTATCTCCTCAAACTCACCGGTCTTAAGATTCTTAAATCCGGCAACCTGCTCACCATTGCAAATGCTGCATCTGAGAATAGGTTTCTGAATCTCCGGATCGTACTTCTTCATAGGTACAGTTTTCCTTTTACCAAACATATTTGCCCTCCTATATAAGCGGTAACTATACCGTAAAAGTACTACCGATGTCAACACCCGAAGTATTAGAATCAGGTTAGAAAAACACTTACTTATTTTTTAAATCTGTGCAACGCAAATTCGCCGCCTTTTGCAACTCGGGTTCGGCGCCCGCGTGTTACATTCCCTGCGACGCAGGTGCTTTGATCGCGTACATTTTACGGCGTCTTATAAGGAAAACAGCCGTCAGCATCATGGCTGTGAGACCAAGGCTTATCGGATATATGATCATGATGGACTTAAAGGAATCATATAAAGGAAATACGGTATATATCCATACAATTCTCACACCGCATATGCAAATAAGCGCCACAAGTGTAGGGAAAAGAGACATGCCGAAACCTCTTAAATATCCCGACATAATCTCCATCATAAGCGAGAACGGATATGCCGTGAATATTATCACAAGCCTCAAATAGCCTATTTCCACAACATTCGGATCTGTCGTGAAGAAGCCCAAAATAAACCTTCCGGCACTCAGTATCAAAGCGCATATACCCACGGTAAAAACCAAACCGATAAGTATCGACCATTTGAGAACCTGCTTGCAGCGGTCGATCCTGGCCGCTCCGTAATTCTGTCCCGTAAATGTTGTGCAAGCCTGGCCGAAAGAACTCAGCATATAATAGGAGATACCCTCAATATTAAGTGCTGCCGAGGATGCCGCCATAATGGTCGATCCAAGGCTGTTGATCGCAGACTGGATAATGATGTTGGATATGGAAAACATCATGCCCTGTATTCCCGCAGGAATACCGATTCTGAGGATTTGGAGCAGCACATCCTTGTGAATATGAAGCTTCCTGATATCGAGATGAATGATCTGCTTGCTCTTAAGAAGAATTATAAACAGTATTATCGCGCTAACCCCATTGGATATTACGGTAGCGATGGCAACACCGTCAACGTCCATATGAAAACCGACAACAAACAGAAAATTAAGTCCGACATTAAGCACTCCGGATACAAGAAGCACTATAAGAGGAGTTCTCGTATCGCCGTTACTTCTGAATATCGATGCTTCAAAATTGTACAGGAATATGATCGGAAGCCCGAGCATATAGATTCTCAGATAAACCTCCGAGAGATCGATAACATCTTCCGGCACCGATAAAAGCTGCAGAAGCGGCCTTGTGAGTAGTTCGCCGATGATCGCGAAAACAACTCCGCCGATAAGGGACATCAACACTGATGTATGAACGGATCTGTGTACCTTCTCTTCGTCGCCCTGGCCGATTCCATGGGAAATAACAACATTGGTACCAAGTGCAAGTCCAAGGAACATATTGACGATAAGCGCGACAAGAGGCGCATTACCGCCGACTGCTGCCATAGCTTCCTTGCTTGCAAAACGTCCGACGACCGCAACATCCGCCGCATTAAAAAGCTGCTGGATTATACCCGTTGCCGCAAGCGGAAGCGCGAACTTGAATATACCGCTCGGAACCGATCCGTTTATCATATCTATTTTATTCCGCATACACGCACCTTCTTAACCCGTAAAATATACCCGGCGATATATCACCGGATCATTACTCTGAAAGATATACAGTATAATATCAGTTTCATTGCGTTTTTTCACTAATTATTTTTAAAAGTACAACGAATGATATTGCGATAGATTATAACTATTTGTGGTGTTATAATCATTGTAAAATCTATCGAATGATAAGCGGCGTCCGCTTACAAAGGAGAAATCATATGACGCTCAAACAACTTAAATACATTGTAACCGTAGCAGATACAGGCAGCATTACCGAAGCTGCAAAGAAACTTTTTATCGCTCAGCCAAGCCTCACTTCGGCCATTCACGAACTTGAGAGCGAGTACGGCATTACGCTTTTTACCAGGTCAAACAAAGGAATAATGTTAACCTCCGAGGGCGATGAGTTCCTCGGCTATGCAAGGCAGGTTCTTGAACAGGCCGATCTTATCGATGAGAGATATACCGGTAAAACAGGCGGAAAACAGCGCTTTTGCGTGTCCTCGCAGCACTACTCCTTTGTTGTCGAAGCCTTTGTAAAACTTCTCAAAGAATATGGCGGTGATAAGTACGAATTCCATATGAGAGAGACTCAGACCTACGACATTATCGACGATGTGGCACATCTTAGAAGCGATATCGGGATAATATATCTTAATAATTTTAACGAAACCGTTATACGCAAAACACTTCGCGACAACAACCTGACATTTACTTCTCTGTTCAGAGCAAAGCCCCATGTTTTCATCGGTAAGAACAATCCTCTTGTTAAGAAAAGGTCGCTTAACTTAAGCGACCTTAAACCCTATCCCCGTCTTTCTTATGAGCAGGGAAATCATAATTCATTTTATTTTGCGGAAGAAATACTTAGCACCGTTGACAGCGACAAAGAACTTATCGTCTGCGACCGTGCTTCACTCTTTAATATGCTTATCGGCCTTAACGGATACACCATCTGCAGCGGCATAATCAGCAAGGAACTGAACGGTCCCGACATCATCGCAAAACCGCTTGATGTCGACGACTATATGGAAATCGGATATATCCTGCCCTCAGGTCTTCACCCGTCGGCTCTTACGAAAAAATACATCACAATCCTTGAGAATTGCCGATAAAATGCGCTATCATCCCTTGATCATGGACACAAATGCAGCAACGTCCTTATCAAACTTTGCTTTCTCGCCGCGGATCATTTCACGGTATCCTTCAAAGTGTTTCTGATGTGCCTCAAAATTATCGCAAATATCATGCAGCAAAGCATCTATCTCATCCAGAGACGCAGCCGGATCCTCGAATTTATAATCTTCCGGAATAGGGACATCGCCTTCAAACGCGGCCGCGCCTTTGCGATTGGTTATTACACAACATCCGTCCGATGCCGCTTCTCTCGGTATCCTGTCCTTGCCGGGATGATTACCGAAGTCTACGTATATTTTACCGGACTGCAAGAGAAGAACAATCTTGGAAACGTCAAGATTGATTATCGGAATCCACTTGAGCCATGACGCTTTCTCAATCAATGGTTTAATATCTTCATAGCCCTTAGCAGGATTATACAGCGCTATATTCTGCCTGTACTGCGCGGGAAAGATAAACTGTCCGTGCTGTTCGTTGATATAATCCGACACATATATGCTCTTCGAATTCGGCAGATTCTTGTCGATATAGTCCTTGGCATAATAAGACTGGTACAGATGAAACTCAACATTATCCCTCAGATAAGCGAGCGAATCGCCGTCTGTGGATTTGAGATAATTATCCACGCTCATCCACCACATAGCCTTACGAGCCTTCTTGATATGAAGCATACTAAGTGTCAAGCCCTCCGGGAATACGACGACATTCTCCTGTCGATCAATTTCTTCAAGGCTTGTTGCATGTTCGGTATTATATATTCTGTAAGCTTCGGGGGCAGGCGAATCCATCGTCATCGGATACGGTTTCTCAACCGACGCATAGCACATATATGCTTTCACGTCAGTCACACGATTAACCGCATTGCAAAACTGATGCGAGAGTTCCGCTCCGCCGCTCTTATGATTCTCAGGTGCAAGTATATAAATATTCATACTACTCTCCATCAGTGTCCTTCTTCTTATCTGCATTTGCGAATGCGATAGCCTGAGCAATCGTCTCCTGTCTCTTCTTATGCGCTTCGATGGGGTCTACGGTACTCTGCAAAAACGCAGGCTTAGGGCCGGCCTCCTCATTAATCTTCTTCATAGCCTCCGACATCGCAGCGGTGTCCGATGCCGCTACCGCAGCATCCAGCTCCGGCTTATACTTTGCCATCACAGCATTAAGCTTTGTCGTATACTCCTGTGCTTCTTTGTACTCCTGATCAAACACATCCAGTGTTATACCTCCCCTTATTTGGTAAATTATGTAAAAATGTGGCATACGCAAATTTGCACAGCCACATTTATTATACATCCTCGCCTAATTCCTATCAATCAATAACGTCATAGCTTTTATAAAACAAGATATATCCATCAGCCTATTGATTTGCAGTCTTTTCCGGATGGCAATTTCCGCAAGGTGAATTCTTTCCGGAAAGAGAAAGAGTTTCCTCGTAAGTACCGTGAAAATAGTATTTATTAGATTCCTTCATATTGGTAACGCTTCCACAACTTGGTAAATGTATTTTACCGGAATTAAGATTAATAACATAATCGTAGGTGTTTTGTTCCGATTCGCCTCCTGTCTTTTCCATATCGGTGTTTGCTGGTGTGGTTTCGGCTGTTGTATTTCCCGTATATTCAGGGCCACTTGAAGAGCCGTCCGCATAATTAATTTCTATGCCGGGCTGAACATTATAACAATATCTGCAGAACTGTAATCCGCCCGAATCCTCGACGGAATAAGCCTCCATCAAAATTCCGTTTGCAAGAAGATTGCTACCTTCAAACACAGGAGTGATGCGATAAATAACATGGTTTCCGGTTTTTTCCAAATAATCTGCAACTCTGTTTTCAAACGGAAGAGCCCCTTCCACATTCAAATACCTTGTACCGGTTATAAGATTATTATAATTCGCATTATCCCCGCCAAGCTGGTATCCGATTAAATGACAGCGATTATACAGATATATGCCTGAAATACCGTCATATTTAACCGTATGCCATCCGGAAGGCTTAAGGTTGCCTATCGCTTCTCTCTCCACTCTGCATATTCTCAACAGAAAGACATGCCATGCAAGTCGTAGCTCTGCCAAGAGAGTCCAAATCACCATATAAATCATAAGGAGTAGTTACATACAGATCCGATGTAAAAAACGGAACATCTCCGTTTATGATAATGCTTGGAACTCCGGAATATGCAGGAACCGATGCATGTGAAAAACCTGCTGCAAGTGCAATGGCGGCTGGAACCGTCGGTGCCTGTGTCGGCGGCTCGGTCGGCGCCTCAGTTATAGCCTCAGTAGTTTTATCATTCTCAGCCAAAGCATCTGTTTGAGTATTTATACTTTCATCCGAAACTACGGATTTGCTAACGGAATCCAGAAATGAACATCCCGATATGTTAAAAAGCATTACACAAATCAAGCAGAATGAAATAATTCTTTTCTTCATATCTCGACTCCTCTACAGTAATGATAATTACCCTTTTTTCTTTCTATATTTTACCAAACAACCGTCTTCCGCACAACAATAAGATTTACTTGCTATAAACTATACCCCAGATAATGGACACGGCTTTTGGTTAGGTCGGCATCACATC
>CAKZZH010000096.1 GCA_937885345.1 uncultured Lachnospiraceae bacterium
CCGCCGGTATCCGAGCCCAGTGCAAAGAAACACTCATCGGCCGCAACAGCCGCAGCGCTTCCACCCGAAGAGCCACCCGGAACATGCTCTGTATTGCGAGGATTACGCGTAACCCCGTAATAAGAGGTCTCGGTCGTGGAACCCATGGCAAATTCATCCATATTGGTCTTACCTATAAGCACCGCACCGGCCTTCTCAAGATTGAGAACAGCCTCGGAAGAAAACTGCGGGATAAAATTCCCAAGGATCTTGGAAGAACATGTGGTAAGGATTCCCTCGGTGCACATATTATCCTTAATGGCAACAGGAACGCCGGCAAGAGGACTCTTTACTTCACCGTTCTCTATCTTCTTCTGCGTATCCTCGGCTCTCTTAAGAGCCGCGTCCTTATCAAAAGTCACATAGGCATTAACTGCCTCTTCCTTTTCTTCGATTCTCTCTATAACGCTCTTCATAGCGTCAACTGCCGTAACTCTGCCAACGCCGATCTCTTTTCCGAGTTCAAGCGCCGTCATATCCGAAATATTCATATCTGCCTCCCTATCCTTCCACCGTTTTGGGAACCACATAGGTATCCCCTTCATCGCTTAAAAGCGGTGCATTGGCAAGGGCGGCTTTGCTACCGTCGCCATTGGTCACTACATCTTCACGCATTACATTTCCTGTGGCGAACACATGACTCATCGGCTCCACGCCTTCTGTGTCCAGTTCTCCGAGCTTGTCGATATAATCAAGCATATCAGCCATATCCTTCTTGGCCTTTTCCCTTTCTTCGCCCGTAAGTTCGAGCTTCGCAAGGATTCCGACATACTCGATCGTCTCATCACTTATTACATTAGCCATTTCTTTCTCCTTAAAATGCACAAGACATTGTATATTTTACATCATTTCCTTCATAAGAGCCTTAATCGCTCCGGCCGTATCGGGCTTTAATGTGGACCGGATCGTAACCATCGTATCCGCAATGGTTATATCCTTCATAGCCGCAAGATGATCCTTCATAAGCTTGCCGGCAACAGGTCCCCACGATCCGTTCTCGATGATTCCGACCTTGCGGTTCTGAAAATTCTTAAGTGCAAGGTGATTCAGGAAGTTCTCCATCGGCGGGAAAATAGCCCCGTCATAAGTACATGCCGCAAGTATCATCCTGTCATACAGAAAAGCCTGCTCAACAGCCTCGGAAACATCTTCCTCGGTAAGGTCCATGGTCACAACGGTTTCGCCCGCCTTCTTAAACTCTTCTGCAAGAAGAAGTGCGATCTTCTTGGTATTGCCATGTATGGAAGCATAAGGTATGAAAATGCCCTTCTTGAATGGCTTATAGCTGCTCCAGGTATCATAAGTCTCCATCACAAAGGCGATGTCTTCCTTATGAACCGGGCCGTGAAGCGGCGCGATACATGCGATATCAAGCGCAGAAGCCTTCTTGAGAAGTTGCTGAACATTCATACCGTATTTACCCACAATATTAAAATAATAGTGACTTGAATCCGCGATCCATTCCTCGTTATTGCAAAGTGCACTGAAAGTACCGAACGCATCGGCTGAGAAAAGAACCTTCTCGCTCTCCTCATAAGTCACCATAACTTCGGGCCAGTGAACCATGGGCGCCATTATAAAACGAAGTGTGTGGCTTCCGAGCGATAAAGTATCATTCTCTTTAACCGCCACAAATCTGGACATAAGATCCTCATTAAAAAACTGAGGAAGCATCTGCCCAGTCTTGGCACTTCCGACAAGCTTCATATCCGGATATATCTCGACAAGCTTAGCAATACCGCCCGTATGATCCGGTTCCATATGCTGTATAACAAGATAATCCGGCTTCTTATCCGCAAGAGCCGTTTTAACGTTCGCAAGGAATTCTTCGATCCCTCTCTCATCAACCGTGTCCATTATGGCTATTTTATCGTCAAGAATAACATAAGAATTATATGAAATACCCTCTGTCGGATACTGACTCTCAAAAAGTTCAAGTTCCGGATCGTCCGCACCGATAAATCTGATGGCATCTGAAATCTCAACTCTTTTTAATATATCTTCATTCATATGGGCCTCCTTAAATCAGACTGCATGACGGCATACCACACCGACAATATCACTTCTATATCTTAACAAAAAATGCACCTTTATTCAAGCAATTTGGCCCATAAATACCCGAAGGATCCGAAGAATCCTCTCATCCTTAAGATATAATACTTCCTTCGCCGGCCACGGCACGCTTTCAACAAAGCCTCTGTCCTTTGCGTCAAGCCCTTCAAGAAATGACGCATAGGCTGAAGGGCTTTTTATTTTATACAGACCAAAGGGAATTATTACATAATCCGATGCGGCCGTTTTGCGGCTGTCCTTCACAACCCGGCGGTAGGTAGACCTGCCGTATTCATCTTTATCAAGAATGTACTCCGCTTCCTGCCAATCGGCAGACGGCTCGTTCTCGCAGATAATTCCCTTCTCTGTCAGATAGTTATAAATCTCTTCACAGACAGTGCGAACGGGGACGGGGTAATCCAGCTTACGCGCAATCTCTTCGGCAGAATAACCTAAATCAAAGAGGTGGCGTATACCACCTCTTGATGAAACATCAAATATAAAATTATTCAGAGCACTCTTAAAATGCTTGCCTTCATCGCTGCTCAAGTTATACCTCCCTTTATAAAATAATAAAGCCGGATACCAAGCCATGCATGACTCTTTGTATCCGGCTAAATTACATGTATTTATCAGTCACGAATCTTGATATGAACTTCTCTGAGCTGCTGTTCCGTAACTTCATTCGGGGCACCGCACATAAAATCCTGAGCCGTTCCGCTCATAGGGAATGCAATAACCTCGCGGATATTCTCCTCATTACGAAGAAGCATGATCATTCTGTCAACGCCCGGAGCCATACCTGCATGAGGCGGAGCACCGAACTGGAATGCGTTGTAAAGTGCACCGAATTTGGCCTTTAACACTTCCTCGTCATAACCTGCGATCTCAAATGCCTTAACCATGATCTGCATATCGTGGTTACGAACGGCACCGCTTGAAAGCTCAACGCCGTTACAAACGATATCATACTGATATGCAAGTATATCAAGAGGATTCATATTGTTAAGCGCATCAAGACCGCCCTGGGGCATTGAGAAAGGATTGTGCGTAAATCCGATCTGCTTGGTTTCCGGATCCTTCTCAAACATCGGGAAATCGTTAACATAGCAGAATCTGTATGCATTCTTCTCGATGAGATCAAGTTTCTCACCAAGCTCGGTTCTTATCTGTCCCGCATAAAATGCTGCTCTCTCCTCAACATCAGCCATAAAGAAAATGGTATCTCCGACCTGAAGACCTGCAAGGCTTCTGAACTCCTCTTTGAGATCCTCGGGAATGAACTTGTCGATGGGACCTTTATATGAGCCATCCTCAAGTACCTCAAGATATCCGAGGCCACCCATACCGAGGTCCTGTGCAAACTTAAGAAGCTTCTCATGGAAGCCCTTGCTCATCTCGGCATGAACCTTGATCGCTCTTATCGTCTTGCCTATAAAAGGCTTAAATGTACATTTCTGGAAGAAATCGGTTACATCGATGATCCTCAAAGGATTACGAAGATCGGGCTTATCCGAACCAAACTCAAGCATTGCCTGCTTGTAGCTGATGATGGGATAAGGAGCCTTGGTAACCTCTGCTCCTTCGGGAGCAAATTTCTCGAATACGGCTGTAAGGACTTCTTCGCCTACCTTGAATACATCCTCCTGAGTTGCCATGCTCATCTCAAAGTCAAGCTGATAGAATTCTCCGGGAGAACGGTCCGCTCTTGCATCCTCATCTCTGAAGCAGGGAGCGATCTGGAAATACTTGTCGATCCCGGAGACCATAAGAAGCTGCTTATACTGCTGAGGTGCCTGGGGAAGCGCATAGAACTTGCCCTTATATTTTCTTGAAGGAACTATGTAATCTCTTGCACCCTCAGGTGAAGATGCGCAAAGGATGGGCGTCTGAATCTCAACGAATCCCATCTCCGTCATTTTCTCGCGAAGGAATGCAATTACTTTACTTCTGAATAAAATATTATCCTTAACCTTCTCGTTACGAAGATCAAGATAACGATATTTTAAGCGGACAGCCTCATTAACCTCACGTGAGGTCTGAACCTCAAAAGGAAGCTGTGAATATACCTGCCCGAGTACGTTGATCTCATGCGCCTCAAGTTCTATCGTACCTGAAGGAATCTTGGGATTGTAGGTTTCCTCATCTCTCTTTTCCATTACTCCGGCAATTGAGATGCATTCTTCTTTCTTGATGCCATTAAGAAGAGTCGTATCGCGAAGCACCACCTGAAGCACTCCGTACATATCCCTAAGATCGATAAAAGACACACCGCCGTGATCTCTGATATTCTCGACCCATCCGGCTACCTTAAGTTCTTTACCAATGTCCGATTCACTGATCTGTCCGAGATTAACGTCTCTGTAAATATTGCTCATTACTGTTCTCCTTTTTCCCGCTTTGATCGCGAGTCCTATATCTTTGAAATACTATCATATCGGCAGGATAATTTCAAGTTACTACTTAAGTTCAAAACCGATTTCAAAATCATCGCCCGATGCCTTCACATGCGCATATGAACCGACTATAAGCGGCATCATCGGCGACATATGTCCTATATCAAGGTCCATGATTATCGGGACATTATATTTGGCGAGGATCTTTGTGACCGCGTTTATATGATCGAGCCCCATCATTTCCTGTCCGATGCAAACCGGTCTTCCGATAAGGAATCCTTTAACATACTTAAACCAGCCGGCACTGTCAAGCGCCCAGATCGTGCGGTTTATATCCATCACATTAAGATCGCAGGCTTCAAGGAACCAGATAATTCCGTCCTCCTTATATCTCTCATTAAAATCACTTACCTTGTCATACACGGTCCCGCGAAGGTTTGACAAACAGTCAAGGCATCCGCCTATAAGCCTGCCCTCAAAGCTTACACCCTTCTTCATACCCTCCGGATAAAATACATACTCCGTTTTCTCGGTTATATTATAAGGAGCGAGCGGTGTCTCTTCATTCTTGCCTCTGTCCCTTTCCCAGCCGTCATAGCCGGAGACTTTACTTGCTTTACCGGTGATGATATCAAAGGCATCACCGATCGCTTTGTGCCAGGGCTCCATTCCGAACGAAGATGCACAGGGGCCGTAAATTGCGGCCGTGTCCATAAGCACCGCCGATAAGAAAACATAATTGGTATTATCCGAAAAACCCATATACCACTTGGGTTTGCTGTTCCTGATCCCCCCAAAATCCACGAAGGGAAGGATTGTGCACATAAGTTCCCCTCCGCCGCAGGAAATTATGACATCACAGTCGCTGTTTATAAAGGCATTGTTAAGTTCTTCGCCGCACATCTCCGGCTCGTTACTGATGCCTATACCTTTTTCTTCATAACAGTTGGGACCGAGATCGGTCTCATAGCCCATTTTATGAAAGACAGAAAGTGCATTGTCAAATGCCGATTTATAAGGCTCCGTCGCGCATCCGAACGACGGTGCGATAAATCCGATCTTTCCACCGGAAGATAAAAACCCGGGATATCTCATGGAAATCCTCCTATGCAATCATTTTATTTTACGATATAATCGTATAGGATTATACTACAAGGGGCTGTATATAGACAAGGTTTAACGCCTTTCCCGGCTTCCCGGCAATCCAAAGCAAACATTAAGGGGGCATAAATGAATAACAACACCGTCAAATGCACTTCGGCCGCTCTGCCAGCAAAAAGCAAGGGGCTCGTCGCAATATATTCCGTAACGCATTTTCTTGTTGATATGGGCTGCAGTATGCTCATATATTCGCTTTCAAAGGACTATTTCTCGGATCTTACGATATTCCTGTTTATCCTGGGTTATGATTTTATCGCATTTGTGATGCAGCTTCCATTCGGGCTTGTTATCGATATGATAACCAATCATCGCAGCAATATTTCAGGTACTAAATATGCCAAATCTCCGAGTGCGCTCCTTAGCGGCATAGGTGTCGCACTTGTAGGACTCGGCTGCATACTCGGATCTGCTGATAATACCGCGCTTCCCTTTGCAGTGATACTTGTCTGCATTGCAGGCTTCGGCAACGCCCTGTTTCATGTAGGTGCGGGCGTTGATGTGCTAAAAAAGGCCTCAGGCAAAACTTTTCTTCCGGGCCTTTTTGTGTCGACCGGCGCGCTCGGACTTTTCCTCGGAACCAAATCCTCCGAATACGGATATGACAAACTTCTTATAATGGCAATCCCGCTCATCGTATCTTTCATACTCATCATGGCTATGCGAAAACATTCCGAAAATATCGTGGATACCGCGCCCGTAAGGCGCTATTCCTCCAAACTCACACCCGTTATCGTAATCGCTGTTTTTACACTTGTTATCATATACAGAAGTTACCTTGGCTTTGCCATGAAATACACCTGGAAGTCCACCTTTCTTCTTGGCTTTCTCTCCGCTGTCTTTATCGTCCTCGGTAAAATCCTTGGAGGTTTTATCGCCGATAAAATAGGCTGGAAACTCACCATGTCAATAAGCCTGTCGCTCTGCGCCGTATTTGCCGTCTTTTCCGAAAATATCGCAGTATTCGGTCTTCTGACGCTGCTGCTCTTTAATATGACAATGCCGATAACCATGGTCGGTCTGGCCAATGTAATGCAGCCATACAAAGGTGTCGCTTTCGGCGTCAATACAACTGCTCTTTTTGCCGGATTTATTCTGTCACTTATGACAGGACTGACTTTTTCGGCGTGGAAACTCGCGATCGGCATAGCCGTATCGGCGATCATTTTACTTGTTGCGATATTCTTTTACGAAAAAGGACAAGAAGCAAAAACGGAGGTAAAATGAAAGTAACCTCGATCACGGAGTTTATTAATATTTTATGGCCGCCCCTGATACTGACGATCCTCTTTGAATCCGCGGCCGCATTTAGTCTGCAGCTCAGAGGTTTTCTCAATTACGCAAGACTGGCACTTATTAATGCGATCACCAATCTGTCGCTAAACATTTTGATCACACTCTTTTCAATTTATATAAGTGATAGTATAATATCAATGTGGGTAATGATCGGAGTACTCGAGATCATCATTGTGATAGCAGAGGGTTTCCTGATCATAAAATGGATTACGCATCCGTATTTTAATCCTAAGAACGCAAACGGACGATTTCGTCCCTTTCTTTTCTCACTGATCATTAATGCGATATCATTCGGATGCGGACTGATTATCCCGGTCATAACCGGGTTGTTACAGAGAGGAGAATAAGTTTGAAACAAAGAGGTAGCGGATAAGAAAAACAAAACGACATAACAAACA